>JAFUUR010000046.1 GCA_017477695.1 Oscillospiraceae bacterium
AAGGTCAACGGCCCGACCATCAAGGAGATCTTCAAGGACACCTGGAACCAGGTCACCGGCGCGTTCGTCGCCCTGCTCTTCGGCTGCGCGATGGTGTACATCTACCGCAACACCACCACCATGGCCAACCTCCCCGCGGGCCTGCAGGCCATCCAGCAGCACCTCGGCGCCACCTCGACCCCGACCATGCTGCTCGTCATGGCAAAGGCTTTGGCCGACCTCTTCTCGAGCGCTTACATCATCATCGCTCCGCTGATCGGCGTACTGGGCGCTTTCATGTCCGGCTCCAACACCGTCTCCAACACGCTGTTCGCTTCCCTGCAGTTTGAGACGGCTTCTCTGATCGGCATCTCCCCGCTGATCGTCTGCGCCATGCAGAACATCGGCGGTGCCGCCGGCAACATGATCTGCGTCAACAACGTCGTCGCCGCGTGCGCCACGACCGGCACGCTCGGCAACGAAGGCAAGATCATCAAGATCAACATCGTGCCCTGCCTGATCTACTGCCTGATCACCATCCTCGTGCTCGGCGTCATCTGCATCCTAATGCTCCACCTGGATCCTCTGGATATGGCAGTCCTGGCGGCCCACTAAACGGGGCGCCTCAGGCAAATCGAACATCCTTAAGACCCGGCGGTGCAGTGGACCCACTGCACCGCCTTTTCAAAACCGAATAAGAAGAAAAGGAGGCAACCATGGATAAAAAGCTACCCCTTGCCCTGAAGGTGAACGACCTGGACAACGTCGCCACCGTCTTCTCGAACGAGGCGCTCGGCGGGACCGACGTGGAGGTGCGCGACAAGAAGGGCGCAAGCTCCGTGCTCCGGCTCCTGGGCGACATCCCCTACGGCCACAAGGTCGCCCTGCGGGCGATCCACGCGGGCGAGGATATCATCAAATACGGCGAGAGCCTGGGCGAGGCGACACATGAGATCGCGGCCGGCGAATACGTGCATGTCCACAATCTCGACAGCAAGCGCGGCCGCGGCGACAAGGAGGGCTGAACATGGAATTCTGGGGATACGTAAGAGAAAACGGCAAGGTCGGCGCCCGCAACTACGTCGCCGTCATTCCCACCGTCGTATGCGCCGCCGAGGCGGCGCAGGCCATCAGCAACAGCGTGAGCGGCTGCATCGCGTTCCTGCACCACCAGGGCTGCTGCCAGCTCCCGCCCGACCTGGAGCGCGTGACCGATACGCTCATTGCGCTCGGCTCGAGCCCCAACGTGGGCGCGGTGCTGCTCGTCAGCCTCGGCTGTGAGGGGACGGACGTCGCGCGCCTCATGGCCGCCCTCGAGGCCACCGGCAAGCCGGTCGATATCGTCCGTATCCAGGAGGACGGCGGCATCTCCGCCTCGATCGCGCTCGGCGTCTCCAAGGCCAAGCGCCTCGCCGCGCAGATCTCCTCCCAGCGGCGCGAGCCCGTGGATATCTCCAACGTCGTCATGTCCATCAAGTGCGGCGGCTCGGACGCGACCAGCGGCATGGCCTCCAACTGCGTCATCGGCTACGTGGCCGACAAGATCGTCGACGCGGGCGGCACCGTGATCTTCGGCGAGACGACGGAGTTCATCGGCGCGGAGCATATCCTGGCCAGGCGCGCCGTGAACAAGCAGGTCGGCGACAAGATCTTCGAGATCGTCAACAACATGGAGGCGCGCGCCAAGTCTCTCGGCTGCGACATGCGCAAGGGCCAGCCGACGCCGGGCAATATCGCGGGCGGGCTGTCCACCATCGAGGAGAAGTCCCTCGGCGCCATCATGAAGTCCGGCTCGCAGCCGATCCAGGGCGTCATGGCGTACACCGACATGGTGACCGACCACAAGGGCCTGTGGATCAAGGACACGCCGGGCCGGGAGCCGGAGATCCTTACCGGCATGGCCTGCACCGGCGCGCAGGTGATGCTCTTCTCCACCGGACGCGGCGCGCCGCAGGGCTTCCCCTCGATGCCCGTTGTCAAGATCTGCGGCAACGTCAACACCTATCGGAAGATGGAGCAGGATATGGACATCAACGCCGGCGTCATCATCACCGGCGAGAGCAGCATCGAGCAGGTCGGCGAATATACCTTCGCCCAGATGCTCCGCACCCTCTCCGGCGAGATGACGAAGAGCGAGGCCATCAAGTACTACAACTTCATCGACATCTATACCATGGGGCCCGTCATCTGAGCTCGGCGCCCAAAGCGGCAGCCCGGCGCTTTCGCGCCGGGCTGTCGTCTTTTATTCCGTTTTGCTATGCCTTGTTCTTCACGAAGTCGTGCAGCAGGCCGAAGAGGATGCCGCCCACGGAATTGCCGAGGGTGATCACGAGCAGGCAGAGCACCGTCCTTCCCGACCAGGCCCCGGCCATCCAGAAATAGAACATATCCGCCACGCAGTGCTCCGTGCCGCTGGTGATGAAGATCGTCACGCCCAGAAACAGCGACAGATACTTGCCCAGCTCGTGGGGATTGTTGTTGTAGCCCTCCACGGCGATATAGATCAGCAGATTGCACAGCACGCCCAGGAAGAACAGACTCGGCAAGCTGTCGCCCAGCTTGGTCTGGCACATGCTCACGGCGCGCTCCGCGATCGGGGCGATGCGGGTCATGCGCGCAAAAAGGGCGATCACGCCCGTACCGACGAGATTGCCCAGCCAGATGAGCGGCAGGTCGAGCGCGTAGTCCCTGTCCCGGAAGAACACGTAGCAGATCTTGCCGGTGTAGAGGTTCAGTCCGAAGGTGCAGATGGTGAACAGGCCCACCGTGAACAGCGCCGCCCCCAGCACCTTGTTCTCCACGGACAGCAGCACCACCCCGCTCAGGCCGATGCACACGCCCGCCAGGCAGGCGGACACCAGTACTTTCAAGCGTCTCATTTCAGCGCCCTCCTCCCGTTTTCACAGAGCTGCCGGATCATGAATATTTGATGGCGAAAAGCAAAAGGCTTTTCGCCGTCACGCAGACATTATTATACGGGCGGCGCGGTTTTTCGTCAAGCGCGCGGGCAGGACAGTACTGGACGGTTCGTCAAAATTGTCAAAAAAATATTGATTTCTTGTAGTATTTATCAATTGTCTGAAAACCACTGGAGTGATAAAATATTTAATCGGAATAAGGGGCGTCGTGTTCGTCGCCCCCTCCGTATTACGCCGCAACGGCAACAGGCCGCCGGTAATAATGTTTGGAGGTATCTTATGGAACTGCAGAAACTGCACTACGCCGTAGCCGATGGCATCGCGACCATCACGATGGACTACGGCAAAAACCTGAACGCCATCGACGATCAGATGGCGGACGAGCTGATCTACCTGATCGGCGAAGCGGAAAAGGACCCGGCCGTCAAGGTCGTCATCCTCAACAGCGCCGCGAAGGCCTTCTCCGCGGGCGGTGACATCGGTTATTTCTATCAGCTGGTCAAGGCCGGCGGCGAGATCAATATGGACAGCCTGATCGGCAAGGTCGGCAAGATCACCAACGGCATGAAGTCCAGCGCCAAGATGTACGTCGCGGCCGTCAACGGCGCCGCTGCCGGCGCAGGCTTCCCCCTCGCCCTGTCCGCTGACTTCATCATCGCCGACGAGAAGGCCAGCTTCATCCTGGCGTTCGTGAACCTGGGTCTGGTGCCCGACACCGGCGCCGCCTATCTGCTGTGCAAGTCCATCGGTGAGAAGCGCACCATGAAGTACGCCGCCACCGGCAAGCCCATCAAGGCTGACGAAGCCCTGGCCATGGGTCTGGTCGAGAAGGTCGTCGCTCCCGAGGAGCTGGCCGCCGAGACCGAGAAGTTCGCCAAGAAGCTGGCCGCCGGTCCTCTGGTGTCCTACAAGAACATCAAGAAGCAGATCTACGCCGCTTCCTTCTCCGATTACGAGCGCTTCCTGGACGGCACCGAGAATCCCACCCAGCACGAGTGCTCCAACACCGAGGACTTCAAGGAAGGCTGCGCCGCGTTCATGGAGAAACGCAAGGCCGCGTTCCAGGGCAAGTAAAACGACGTCGACGCTCTGCGCCGCAAAAATTGAGAAAGGTGGTTACCCGATTTGAAAAATAAGATTTTTACTTTGGAAGAAGTTCTGGACAAGATCAATGATGGCGCCAGCATTCTGTTCTCCGACCTGCACGGCGGCTGCGCGGCCGATGAGATCATCGACGGTATGATCGCCAAGGGCGTCAAGAACATCACCGCCGTCGGCGTTGCTTCCGGCCGTCCCAACTACGGCATGGGCAAGCTGATCACCAACCATCAGGTCAGCAAGCTGCTCACCACTCACATCGGTCTGAACAAGTCCTCCATCGACCAGATGTTCGCCGGTGAGATGGAAGTGGAGTTCATCCCCCAGGGCACCTTTGCCGAGCGGATCCGCTGCGGCGGCTTCGGCCTGGGCGGCGCTCTGACCCGTACCGGCTTCGGCACCTCCTACGCCGAGGGCAAGGAGACCGTCACGGTCGACGGTGTGGACTACATCCTTGAGAAGCCCATCCACTGCGACATCGCTCTTCTGCACGTCACCAAGGCTGACAAGGCCGGCAACTGCTACTGCAAGGGCTCCAGCCACCTGTGCGTCGACTACATGGCCATGGCCGCCGACCTGGTCATCGTCGAGGCCGAGGAGCTGGTCGAGATCGGCGAGCTCGATCCCGAGAAGGTCATCATCCAGGGACCTGTCTGCGATATGATCTATGTCCGTCAGGGCGAGAAGAAACCCATGTGGGGCTTCTGGCAGCAGCAGATCGACAAGATCAAGGCCAAGCAGGCTGCGAAGTAAGTCGAAACAAGGCATAAGGAGGTAAATAATAATGGCATATACTGGACGTGAATTGATCGCGGCTCGCTGCGCGAAGTTCTTCAAAGACGGCGATTTTGTTAACCTGGGCATTGGTGTTCCCACCATGTGCATCAACTACCTGCCCGAGGGCGTTGACCTCTGGCTGGAGACCGAGACCGGCGCCTGCGGCACCGGCCCGACCCCCCCGATCGACGCTTGGGATACCGACGCTGCCGACGCCGGCTCCAACCCCATCACCCTGCTGCCCCAGGGCTCCTGGCTCCCCCATGACCGCTCCTTCGGCTTCATCCGCGGCGGCCACATCGACGCCACCGTTCTGGGCACCCTGCAGGTAGACGCTGAGGGCAACATCGCCAACTGGATCATCCCCGGCAAGCTCGCCCCCGGTATGGGCGGCGCCATGGACCTCTGCTCCGGCGGCATCAAAAAGGTCGTCGTCGCGACCGACCACTGCGAGAAGAGCGGCTCTTCCAAGATCCTGAAGAAGTGCACCCTGCCCCTGACCGGCTATCACTGCGTCACCGATATCGTGACCGAGCGCGCCTACTTCCAGGTCACTCCCGACGGACTGGTCCTGAAAGAGATCGCCCCCGGCTACACCGTGGAAGACATCCGCGCCTGCACCGACGCTGACTTCACCGTCGCGGAGGATCTGGGCGTTCTGGAATGATCCCATAAAACCCGATCGGGCGGAGCCTTTCGGCTCCGCCCGATTTTTTTGTGCGTCAGAGCAGGTACGCGTATACCGCCCAGAAATGGAAGAAGGTGCCCAGGATGCAGAAGACGTGGAACACGCAGTGGCGGTATTTTTTCCGCTTCCCCAGCCCGTACAGGACGGAGCCGACCGTATACGCCACGCCCCCGAGGATGAGCTGCAGCAGACCGTCGGCGCCCATCGTGCGCAGCAGGTCCGGCACGCCGATCAGGATCGACCAGCCGCTGCACAGATGGCAGATCACGCTCACGACCTGGAAGCGGTCCACGTCGATCGCGGTGAAAACGATGCCGAGCACCGTGAAGAAGCAGACCGCCCCGAACAGCGCCCAGCCCTTGCCGCCGCCCACGCCGAGCAGCGACACGGGGATATAGGTCCCCAGCACCAGCAGATAGACGTTGCAGTGATCCAGCACGCGCAGGACCTTCTTTCCCGACCGCTCCGGAGACAGCCCGTGGTACAGGCAGGACATCGTATACAGCACGATCATCGCCGCGCCGAACAGCGCCGCCGTCGTCTCCTCCAGCGCCCCGCGGGCGCGCACCAGCATCAGTACCAGCGCCGCCGCGCTCAGCAGCGCGCCGACCCCGTGGGAGATCGCGTTGAACAGCTCCTCTCCCGCGCTGTAATCCGGCAGACGGATCTCCCGCCTCGGCTTTTTGACCATATCCATGCCCGTCCTCCTTTCAGCGCGTTCGTCCGCGCCGCGCGACCTGTTCTTTGAATTTGCTTTATCTGGTTTTCAATACTATTTTAATTCGTTTTGCCAATTCTGTCAATAGGCATTTGAAAATACGTCTTGTCTTTTTTCGCGCGGCATGATAGAATACGGATAACGCGGCGCCCTCCGGAGGGTGCTCCGCCGGGCCGCCCTGTACCGGCCGTGATCCGTACACGGATATGAAGGAGGATGCGAAATGCCGACAAACGCCGCCTCTCTGGCGGAGCTCTGCGCGCCGCTCGCAGCCCAGACCCTGCCCCGCTGGGCAGAGCTGCCGGATCTGGAGCTGTACATGGACCAGGTGCTCTCTCTGATCCGCCGTTACCTGGGCGCCTACCCCGGCTTCGACGGCAAGGGGCTTACCGCGTCCATGGTCAACAACTACGTGAAGATGGGCGTCATGCCGGCGCCCGTCAGGAAGAAATACACCCGCAGTCATCTGGCGCATCTGCTGATGATCTGCGTGCTGAAGGCCAGCCTGCCCATCGCGGACATCCAGCTCCTGCTGGCGAGGCAGCTTGCCGGGCAGGAGGAGGCCGCGTTTTACGACGGCTTCTGCGCCCAGTTTGAGCAGAGCTGCCGGGAGACGGCCGCCGCCTGCGCCCCGCAGGAGGAGGCGGGGGCGCTGTCCGCCCTCTGTCGGGCGGCACTGCGCGCCCAGGCGGAGCAGGCGCTGGCGCTG
>JAFUUR010000008.1 GCA_017477695.1 Oscillospiraceae bacterium
GACGCCGCCAGGGCGGCGCTGATCTGGGCGGAGCTGCAGGGCTGCGGCCCGGAGAAGGCGGCGCGCGCCGCCCTGTGGGCGGGCGCGGTGACCTCCGCCGGCGCCGAGACCAACAGTCCCGCGCTCGCAGGTCTGCCCGCGGCTTTTGCGGAACGATAAAAAAATCGCCCTCCGAAAGGAGAGCGATTTTTTACGTATCCGGTCGATCTTACTTGATCTCGACGGTGGCGCCGACGGCCTCGAGCTGAGCCTTGAGAGCCTCCGCGTCTTCCTTGGAGATGCCTTCCTTGATCTTGGCGGGCACGCCTTCGACCAGGCCCTTGGCCTCGGCCAGGCCCAGACCGGTGATGCCGCGGACTTCCTTGATGACCTTGATCTTCTCGGCGCCGAAGCTGGTCATGACGACGTCGAACTCGGTCTTCTCTTCCACGACGGGGCCGGCAGTGGCGGCGGGGCCGACGGCGACGGCAGCGGCGGAAACGCCGAAGGTGTCTTCCAGCGCATGAACGAGCTCAGCCAGCTCGAGAACGGACAGGCCCTTGATCTCTTCGATCATGGCAGCGATTTTTTCACTCATTGTAATTTCCTCCATTATAAGATGTTGTGCCGCTTATTCAGCAGCTTCGGCAGCCGGGCTCTCCAGAGAGCCGCCCTTCTGCTCCAGGATCTGACCGAGGCAAACGGCCAGGCCGGTGATGGGTGCGATCATGGTGCCCAGGACCTTGGCGTACAGAGCGTCCTTGCTCGGAAGCTCAGCCATCTCCGCGATCTCGGCATCGCTCAGCACCTTGCCCTCCATGAAGGCGGCCTTGATGTTGAAACGATCCCCCAGCTTCTTGCTGTAATCGTTGAGGATACGGAAAGGTGCGATGGGATCCTTCTCGGCGGTGGCCAGAGAGGTGGTGCCTTCGAGGACGTGATCGAGCTCGCTCATCCCCAGCTTGTCCAGAGCCTTTCTGGTCAGGGTGTTCTTGACGACGGTGTAGTTGATCTCTTCCTTGCGCATCTCGGTACGCAGTGCGGTGTCCTCGGCCACGGTGATGCCCTTGTAGTCCACGAGAACGCCGGCGCCCGCATTCTTGATCCGCTCGGCCAGAGCCTCAACGATCGCCTGCTTTTCGCTAAGAACCTTTGCGTTTGGCATGTGTGTTTTCACCTCCACACGATTGATCAGTCGCGCCCAAAAAGAAAAGCCCCCGCATCAGAAGACGCAAAGGCACAAAAACAATCAAGATCTTGTTGATGTCCTCGGCAGGATTTACGGCGAAAGCCACCTGCTGTCTTCGGAGCGCTCAAACAATATACACGATTTCGCAGGGCTTGTCAAGGCCTTTTTGCGCGAAATCTTCGGTCGGATAGTTTTACGGTTTTTGCAAAAGCGGCCCCTTCCAGGTGCTGCAGTAAAAAAAGCATCAGGCCCGGAATCATCCGTACGTTCGTGCCGGTGACTCCGGGCCTTCTTCATCTGTCAAGCCTTTTGTGTCGAACGGCTTTCCGCATCAAATTTCCCGGCGCGGGAAATAATAACACTCGCTTTCAGTTGCAAGGAAAGGGAGTGTTTGGATGCAGGGCAAGGTCGAGATCTGCGGCGTGAACACGGCGAGTCTGCCGGTGCTCAAGGGAGCGGAGACGCGCTCGCTGCTGGAGCGGGCCCGCGCGGGCGATGAAGACGCCCGCGAGAAGCTGATCTCCGGCAATCTGCGGCTGGTGCTGTCGGTGGTGCAGAAATTCGCCGGGCGCGGCGAGAGCATGGACGATCTGTTCCAGGTGGGCGTCATCGGCCTCATCAAGGCGGTGGACTGCTTCGACCTCAGCCAGAACGTGCAGTTTTCCACCTACGGAGTTCCCATGATCGCGGGGGAGCTGCGGCGGTTCCTGCGGGACCACAGCGCGGTGCGCGTGTCCCGTTCGATGCGCGACACGGCCTATAAGGTGCTGCAGGCCAAGGAGAAGCTCACGGCGGAGACCGGCCGCGAGCCGGATATCGAGGCCATCGCGAAAAGCCTGGGCCTGCCGCGGCAGGAGGTGGTCTTCGCGCTCGAGGCGATCTGCGACCCGGTCTCGCTCTACGAGCCGGTGTACAGCGACGCCGGAGAGAGCGCCACCGTGATGGACCAGATCGGCGACCCGCGCAATACCGACGAGCACTGGCTGGAGCAGATCGCGCTGGAGGAGGCCATGCGGCGCCTGTCCCGGCGGGAGAAGCGCATCCTGGCCCTGCGCTTTTACGACGGGCGCACCCAGATGGAGGTCGCCCGGGAGGTGGGGATCTCCCAGGCACAGGTCTCGCGCCTGGAGAAAAACGCCATCAAGCAGATCAAAAAGAATATCACGGCCTGAGAAAACGAACGCGCCCCGTCTCGAAAGAGACGGGACGCGCTTGC
The DNA here is from genome assembly GCA_017477695.1 of Oscillospiraceae bacterium. Classification (GTDB taxonomy): domain Bacteria; phylum Bacillota; class Clostridia; order Oscillospirales; family Oscillospiraceae; genus Limivicinus. The sequence goes on from JAFUUR010000008.1 coordinate 2,385, forward strand.
TTTTCCGGACGCTGCGGCTCATGCGGCCGCGGCCTTTTTGCCGCCGAGGCGCTGCCAGGCGACGACCGCCGCCAGCAGCACGACGCCGATCAGGTCGGTGGTGAGCGAGGGGTCGAGCATCAGCAGGCCGGCCGCGCAGAGCACGACGCGCGCGATGGGGTTGATGCGCCGCAGCAGATAGCCGTTGAGCGCGGCCGCGACGCCGAAGATGCCGATGATGGAGGTGATGACCACGAGGATCACCTGTACGACGGAGGTGTCGATCAGCAGCATGGCCGGGTTCATGGCGAAGATGTACGGCACGACGAAGGCGCCGATGGCCAGCTTCGAGGCGTTGAAGGCGGTCTTCATCGGCGGGGCCTTGGCGATGGCGGAGCCGGCGTAGGCGGCCAGTGCCACGGGCGGGGTGATGTCCGCCACGATGCCGAAGTAGAACACGAAGAAGTGGGCGGCCACCTGGGGTACGCCGATGGTGATGAGGATGGGCGCGCAGGTGGAGGCCATGATGCAGTAGTTCGCGGTGGTGGGCACGCCCATGCCCAGTACGATGCAGCAGAGCATCGTCAGCAGCAGGGCGATCAGGATGCGCCCGCCGGAGATGGTGACCACCGCGGTGATCAGCTTGGAGGCCAGGCCCGTCGAGGTGATGGAGCCCGCCACGAGGCCCGCCATGGCGCAGGCCACGGCCACCGTAATGGTGCTCTTGGCTCCGGCTTCCAGCGCGTCGATGAACTTGCCGAAGGTGAGGTTGTCGCTCTTGTCCTCGCTCTTGGTGGCGATGGTGACGAGGTTGTTGTACAGGCCCACCAGGATGGTGATGCCGATGGCCACGGCCGCCGAGAACTGCATGGTGTGCCGGTTCGTGGCGACGAGCCACACGAGCACGATCAGCGGCAGCAGCAGGTAGACGCGCGGCAGGAGGCTGACGAAGCGGGGCAGCTCCTCGCGGGGGATGCCCTTCAGGCCGAGCTTCTTGGCCTCGAGGTGGACGGCGATGTAGATGCCGGTGAAGTACAGCACGGCGGGGAGGATGGCCTTCAGCGCCACCTGCCCGTAGGGGATGCCCATATATTCAGCCATAAGGAAGGCCGCGGCGCCCATGATGGGGGGCATGATCTGCCCGCCGGTGGAGGCGGCGGCCTCGACCGCGCCGGCAAACTCCGCCTTGTAGCCGGTCCGCTTCATCATGGGGATGGTGACAGAGCCGGTGGTGACGGTGTTGCCCACGGAGGAGCCGGAGACCATGCCGCACAGGGCGGAGGAGATGACGGCCACCTTGGCAGGGCCGCCGGAGGACGCTCCGGCGACGGAGTTGGCGAGATTGATGAAGAAGTTGGAGATGCCGGTCCGCTCCAGGAAGGCGCCGAAGATGATGAACACGACGATGTACTTGGCGCAGACGTTGATGGGCGTGCTCGTGATGCCGGTGGTGGTGTAGAACAGGTCGTAGATCACCTTGCCGAAGCGCACGTTGGAAAAGGCGTAGACCAGCAGCGCGCCGACCACGCAGAGGATCGGGATGCCCACGCAGCGGCGGCACAGCTCCATAAAGGCCAGGATGCCCATGATCGCGAGGACCACCATCTTCGGGTCGCGCGTGACGCGGGTGGCCAGGGCGATGATGCTGTGGGCGTTGAGCGCGCAGTAGAAAAACGGGATCGCGCCCAGGATCATGATCACGATATCGTACCAGGGGATGTAGTTGGGGCGCACGTGCTTTTTGCTGACGGGATAGTTGAGATAACCGAGGATCAGCATGAGACCGAGGAACAGGTTCAGCTTTTCTTCGGGCATCATGGTACTGAACAGCGTCACGTAGATGCAGTAGACGGAGAAGGCGGCGCACAGATAGCGGATCACCTGCTTCGGGACACCCTCCCAAATGCGCACGTTGGATTCCCTGTCATACTTTTTCATCAGTTCTTCCGCGCCGAGATCCCGGTTGGGGACAGCGTTCTTTTTTCCGAATGCCATGATGCGCTCCTTTCTTTACGGAGTTTTAACGGGGGATGAAATCAAGCCTGACCCGCACCTGATGTAGATGCGGGTCAGGACCGGGTCAATGCTTTCGGTTTTCAGCCGGATCAGCCGGCAACGTCGATGCCCTTGTCGGCAAAGTACTGCACGGCGCCCGGGTGATAGGGCACGCCAGCGAAGGAGGAGGCGTACTCGAGGCTCAGCTCGTTGGCCTTGTCGTGCAGCTTGGCCAGCGCGTCGAGATTGTCGAACACGCCGGTGAGGAAGTTGTACACGTCCACGTCGGAAACGCTGTTGGCCGCGATCACGACGGCGCCGACGGCGACGGTGGTCGCATCCTCGGCCATGCCGTAGGTCTCAGCGGGGATCTCGTAGCGGGAGTAGTAGGGAGAGGTGGCGATCAGGTCGTCGATGTGGATATCGTCCAGGCTGACGAGGTAGACGTCGTTGGAGGCGGACAGGGCGGTGACGGCGTTGGTGGGAGCGCCGGCCACGATGAAGGCGGCGTCGATCTGGCCGTCCTGCAGGGCCTCGGTGCTGTCGTCAAAGCTCTGGTAGGTGGGCTTGATGTCGTCCTCGGTCAGGCCGTAGGCGCCCAGAACGTCGATGGCGTTGAAGTACACACCGGAACCGGCGGCGCCGATGGAGACGCTCTTGCCGGCCAGGTCGGCCACGGTCTTGATCTCAGGGTTCAGGGTGACGATCTGGACCTGCTCCATGTACAGCGGGGCGACGATGGAGAAATCGGTAACGGCGCCGATCTCTTCAAAGGTGCGGCTGCCGGCGTAGGCGTAGGACAGCACGTCGGACTGGGAGAAGCCGAGCTGCGCGTCGCCGACGTCCAGCGCGTCGATGTTGGCAGCGGAGCCGCCGGAGGTGATGGCCGTGATCTTGGTGCTGGTCAGGTCGCTGACCTGCTGGGCGATGACGCCGCCGAAGGCGTAGTAGGTGCCGGCAGGGCCGCCGGTGGTGAAGGTCAGGCTGGTGCCGCCCTCTTTGGGACCGGGCTCGGAAGCCTCGGCGGGAGCCGCCTCGACAGGCGCGGCCTCAGCGGGAGCGGGGGCCTCGGTAGCGGCGGGAGCGGAGCTCGTGCTGGAGCTGGAGCCGCAGGCGGCCAGCGCAAAGACCATGCACAGAGCCAGCAGCAGGGCTGTGATCTTTTTCATGATTTTTCCTCCTGTGTATACAAGTATACAATCCATAATGGATCATTGCTCCCCAACTATACTACAAACTGGGATATATTGCAAGAGGGAATTATCGATTTAGTGCGATAAAACGGCGGTGCGCCGGGCGGACGGCGCGTCTGCGAAAAAAAGACTTGCCAGGAAGTGGGAAATGGAGGATAATAGAGGCCTTGAAAGGATGAAGCCGCTTGACCTGTAAACTGATCGCGTTCGACCTGGACGGGACCCTGCTCAACGACCGGAAGGAGCTGCCGGAGGAAAACCTGCGCGCGCTCGAGGCCGCAGCGGAGCGGGGCGTGATCCTCGTGCCGGCTACCGGACGCATCCTCTGCGGCGTGCCCGAGGCGATCCGCACGCTGCCGTTTATCCGTTATTATATCGTCTCCAACGGCGCGGCCGTGTTCGACACGGCGGAGGATCGCCTGCTCTATCGGGCGGACATCCCGCTGGCGCTCGCGCTGCGGGTGTACGACTATCTGGACGGGCTGCCGGTGCTCTACGACTGCTATCAGGACGAGATCGGCTGGATGAGCCGGGAGATGTACGAGCGCTGCGCGCCGTACTTCGACAACGAGCCGGGGATCCTCGCGCTGGTGGAAAGGCTGCGCATCCGGGTGGACGATCTGAAGGAGACGCTGCGGGAGCACGGCAGACCCCTGCAGAAGATCCAGATGTATTTCCTGCCGCGGGACGAGGCGGAGCGGCAGCGCCAGCTCCGGCGGATCCCGGAGCTGTTCCCGGAGCTGATCGCCACCACCTCGGTGCAGAACAACATCGAGCTCAACAGCGTCGAGGCGACCAAGGGCAGGGCCCTGCTGGCGCTCGCGCGGGAGCTGGGCGTGGCCGCGGAGGAGACCGTGGCCTTCGGCGACGGCAGCAACGACATCCCCATGCTCCGCGCGGCGGGGCTGGGCGTGGCCATGGCCAACAGCACGCCGGACGTGAAGGCCGCGGCCGGAGAGATCACGGCCGGCAACAACGAGGCGGGCGTCGCGCAGACGATCCGCCGGATCCTCAAAGAAAGCGAGAGCAAAACACTATGACCGGGCACATCCTCCCACAGATCCTCTGCTGCCTGCTCATCGGCTATCTGCTGGGCAGCATCAACCCCTCCTTCCTGATCGGGCTCGCCAAGGGCTACGACCCGCGCAGGGAGGGCTCCGGCAACGCCGGCGCGTCCAACACGGTGATCATGGCGGGCAAGTCCGCGGGGCTGCTCGTGGCTCTGGTGGACATCTGCAAGGCGACCGCCGCCTGGAAGCTCTGCCAGGCCCTGTTCCCCGCCCTGCGCCTCGCGGGCATCCTCGGAGGCGTTGCGGCGCTGCTGGGCCACCTCTTCCCCGTGTGGCTGCGCTTTCACGGCGGGCGCGGGCTCGCGTGCCTGGGCGGGCTGTGCCTGGCCTACGACCCGAAGACCCTGCTGCTGATGCTGGGCATCGCGATCCTGATCGGCGTGCTCACGAACTACGTGTGCGTCGTCACGGTCTCCATGTCGGTGATCTTTCCGCTCTATTACGGACTGGTGACCGCCTTCTGGCTGGGCGCCGCGGTGCTCGCGATCCCCATCGTGCCGATCTTCTGCAAGCACCTGGTGAACTTCCGGCGCATCAAAAGCGGCGACGAGCTGCGCCTGAGCTTCCTCTTCAACCGGGAAAAGGAGCTGCAGCGAATCGGCCGCTCCGAGTGAAATACGAGCCGTGAGCCGGGCGCTTTGCGGGTAAAGGCAAGACACGAAAAACCACCCCCGGGAGGGGGTGGTTTTTCGTATGCGGTTTCAGTGTTTGCCCTGGTAGCCGCCCTTGACGGTCGGCAGCTTGAGCTTGCTCTTGCCGGCGGGCTTTTCGCTCTTTGGCTTGGGCTCGGGCTCCGCGGCGGGCTTCGCGGCGCGGCCCTTGTAGCGGCTGGTGCGGATCAGATCCGGGATCCAGCGCACGTCAAAGTCCAGCAGGTCCGCGCACAGGGGAAGGTCGTCGTGATCCTCCAGCAGGCGGAAGATCAGCAGCGTGATCACGTAGGCGATGAACGCGGAGAGCAGGCCGATGACCGCGGCGAAAAGCACGTCGGACGGGTAGTGCGCCACGAGGTAGTTGCGCGAGATGGCCATCAGCAGGACGGCGACCACCGTGCCGGAGACCAGCAGGCCCCGGTTGCGGCGGCGGCAGGTCAGACACAGGGCGGTCATGCCCGCGGTGATAGCGGTCACGTGCCCGGAGGGGAAGGAGAAATCGTCCTCCGCGGGGGCGCCCACGGCGGTCCACCACTGGCGGTAAACGTCCAGCGTTTCAAAGGGGCGCGGCCGGGCGACCAGGTCCTTCAGGATGATATTGGTAATGAGCGCGCCGCAGCAGACGGCGCCGAACACGCACACGCCCATCTTCCGCGTCCTGGGAAAGCAGACCAGAACCAGAGCGAGCAGAAACATCAGCAGGCCCTTTTCTCCCAGCAGGGTGATCAGCTTCATCACGGGCGTGAGGACGCTGCCGGCGTATTCCGCCGCGGTATGCAGCGCGCCGAGGATCCCGTAATCGTAGCCGGAAAAGGCGGTATTCAGCCATAGGGCGATCGCACTGAGCTCCATATGATCCCTTCTTTCTATATGTAGAAACAGGTCGCCCCTATCATACAACAGATTGTGACCGACGACAAGACCCCAAATCTATTTTTTCCCCGCCGCGCGGATGCAAAAACTTGCTTATTGACTATGCGGCGATTAAATTGTAAAATATATCAGTTAAAGGACACTCTCACGATCCCACAGCGGAGGCCTTGCATGGAGGAGCTTCGAATTCGGGACGCACAGCGTCTCTCACACGCCTATATCATCGCGGCGCAGGACCCCGCGCAGGGGCTGCGGACGGCCAGGAGGATCGCCGCGGCCGCCGTGTGCACCGGACCGGGCGAGGCGCCCTGCGGGCGCTGCCGCGCCTGCCGCAAGGTGCGGGAGGACGTGCACCCGGACGTGATCACCGTGCGCCGCCTGGAGGACGACAAGGGCCGCAAAAAGCGCGAGATCAGCGTGGATCAGATCCGCGGGCTCGCGGCGGACGCGGTCGTGCGCCCCAACGAGGCGCACAGGAAGGTCTATATCATCGAGGAGGCGGACAGGA
>JAFUUR010000047.1 GCA_017477695.1 Oscillospiraceae bacterium
CTTTGACTGCGGCGTTGCCGAGCAGAACATGGCCTCCATCGCGGCGGGCCTCTCCAGCTACGGCTTCAAGCCCTGGATCGAGACCTTCACCCCCTTCGCCACCCGCCGCATCTGCGACCAGATCGCCATCTCCATCAGCTATGCCAAGCGCAACGTGAAGATCGTCGGCACCGACCCCGGCATCTCTGCCGCGCTCAACGGCGGCACCCACATGAGCATGGAGGATATCGGCGTGCTGCGCTCCATCCCCGGCATGGTGATCTTTGAACCGGTGGACGAGGTACAGCTTCGCGCAGCCATGCCCGTTCTGAATGAGTATGACGGCCCCGTGTACGTGCGCCTGTTCCGCAAGCAGACGCCCGTCGTCTTCGGCGAGGATTATAAGTTCGATCTCTTCAAGGCTGACACCATCAAGGCCGGCAAGGATCTCACCATCTTTGTCAGCGGCATGCTGACCGCGGATGCGGTCGAGGCGGGCAAGCAGCTCGCGGCCGAGGGCATCGACGCCGAGATCATCAACGTCCACACCATCAAGCCCATCGACAAAGAGACCGTCGTCGCCTCCGCCCGCAAGACCGGCGCCGTGCTGACCGTGGAGAACCACAACGTCATCGGCGGCCTGCACTCTGCCGTGCTCGAGGCCCTGGCCGAGGAGAAGATCCCCGTCTGCGCCGTCGGCGTACAGGACCGCTTCGGCGAGGTCGGCAAGCTCCCGTACCTGCGCGAGGCAATGGGCCTCACCGTCGAGAATATCGTCAACACCGCGAAAAAGGCAGTCAGCCTGAAGTAAGGAAGAGAGGACACTGAAAATGAAAATTGCCATCGGCAGCGATAAATCCGGCTTTTCCGCCAAGGAAGCCATCAAGGCCTATCTGACCGAGGCGGGCATCGCCTTTGACGATCTCGGCACCACCGACCTTGAGCAGGTCCACCCCTACTACCAGGTCGCAAGCGAGGTGGCCCCCAAGGTGCAGGACGGCACCTACGACAAGGCCGTGCTGATCTGCGGCACCGGCGCCGGCATGTGCGTCGTGTCCAACAAGTATAAGGGCGTGTACGCCGTCGCGTGCGAGGGTGTGTACTCGGCCAAGATGGCCCGCGCCATCAATAACGCAAACGTGCTGTGCATGGGCGGCTGGATCGTCGGCCCGGAGATGGCCGTCGAGATGGTCAAGACCTTCCTCGCCACCGAGTGGTGCCAGGACCTGGAGGATTGGCGCGCGGCCAATATGCACAAGTTCGCCGTGAAGGTCAATGAGATCGAGGAGAGCATCTATGGCGCCTGAGTTCGTCTATGCCCAGCCGGTCAAGATCTGCTTCGGCGAGGGCGCGTTCAATAAGCTCGGCACGGTGCTCGACGAGTGCGGCGTGAAGCGCTGCGTCATCGCCTGCGGGCGGCACTTCGCCCCCACGGCCGAGGCCATGAAGGAGAAGGACAGCCGCATCGCCGCCGTCTTCGGCGGGGTGGAGCAGAACCCCCAGCTTGCCGGCGTCATCGAGACCACGCGCCTTGCCCGTGAGACGGGGGCCGACGCCGTCATCGGCATCGGCGGCGGCAGCGCCATCGACACGGCGAAGTTTGCCGCGGCCATCGCCCTCGGGGACAGTGAGGCGATCGCCTACTACCACGGGGAGAAGCCCTTCCCGGAAAAGCGCCTCACGATCATCGCCGTCCCCACCACCGCCGGCACAGGCAGTGAGGTGACGCAGGTCTCCGTTGTCAGCCACGGCAGCGAGAAGCGCACCATCAATAACCCCGCCTTCATGCCGAAGGCCGCGATCGTGGACCCCGTGCTCTCGAGCACGGTCCCGCCGCGCACCACCATGAACACCGGCCTTGACGCCATGGCCCACGCGCTGGAGGGTTACTGGAGCAAAAATCACCAGCCCATCTCCGACCTGATGGCCATTGAGGCTGTGCGCACCATCCTGGAAAACCTCGAAAAGGCCTACCGCGACGGGAGCGACATGCGGGCCCGCGCGAATATGGCTTATGCCTCTCTCCTCGGCGGGCTGAGCTTTGCCCTGCCGAAGACCGCCGGCTGCCACGCCTGCAGCTACCCGCTGAGCGAGGATTACCACCTGCCCCACGGTGAGGCCTGCGCCTTCACGCTCGACAGCTTTGTGCGCATCAACGCCGATGAGCGGCTGGAGCTGCTGTGCCGCCGCGTGGGACTGAGCGGCACGGAGGAGCTTGCAGAGCGCATCGCGGCGCTCAAGAAGCTCGCCGGGCTTCGCACCCGCCTCAGTGACCTCGGCGACGTGGACCTCGACAAGCTTGCCCACGACTGCGCCGTGCACGGCCTGATGAACAACAACCCCGTCCCCATGGACGAGAAGGCGCTGCGCGCCATGTTCGAAAAGCTCGCCTGAGCACCGGCCTTTCAGAAAAACACAAGGGACCCCCACCCGGACGGGGTGGGGGTCTTCTTTCGGAAGAGGACAGACGCCGATGAAGGACAACGTGAAATACACCCTGATGGTGGCCGGGATGGTAATATCCTGGTCAATCTATTATGCAGTCAGCAAAATCGTGGTGGACGCCACGGGCTCGGCGCGGCTGGCGGGCTTTTTCCTGCGCCTGTCGGCCCTGGTGTTCCTGACGATCCAGCTGCTGGCCGACGGCAGCTTCAAGCGCCTGTTTCATCAGGGGAAGGCCGTGCTGATCCTCATCACGATCGGCGTGTTCGGCTTTCTGCTGGACCTGTTTGCAAACCTCGGCTATGCCGGCGGCTCGCTGAGCACCGGCACCGCGCTTCTGAAGACGGACGTGCTGATGGTGAACTTCGCCACGGTGGCCCTGTATCACAAGAAGCTCTACTTCTCCGACTGGCTGGGGACCGGCATCATGCTGCTCGGCGTGCTGCTGGTGCTGGGCGTGGACTTCGGCGGGATGACGCTGCGCGTCACGGACCTGTATTTCCTGCTGTCGGCGGCCTGCGTGAGCGCCAACGCCTTCATCATCAAGGCGGCCCAGGAGAAATACCACGAGGACGCGGACATGATTTCCTATTATAATAATGCGGTGGTGCTGATCCTCTTTGCCATAAGCTGCGCCTTCTGCGGCGATTTCAAAAAGCCCCTGGACCTCACCCCCCGCTTCTGGGGACTCGTGGCCCTGGGCGGGCTTGCCCAGACGGGGATCTACTTCTTCTACTACCGCAACCTCAAGCACTTTGAGGTGTGGATCGTGAAGCTCTATCTGCTGCTGATGCCGGTGCTGAGCTGCTTTATCGGGGTGTTCTTCCTCAACGAGGAGCTCACGACGAAAAAGCTGCTGGGGATCCTGATCGTCCTGGCCGGCGCGGCGGTGATCCTGATGCGCGGCCGCATCAACCACAGCCCCGTCGAGAGCGCGGCAAAGAACTGAGAAGGGGAGCGGCTATGTCCTACAAGGGCGACAACTTGATGAGCGTCAAGCGCACCAACCGGAGCGTTGCTCTGCGCACGCTGCACGAAAAGGGCGCCATGTCGCGCAAACGCCTGGCGGAGAGCATGAACCTGACCCCGGCGGCGATCACGAAGATCGTCGGCGAGATGATCGGCGACGGGCTCCTGTCCGAGGGCGAAATGCTCTCGAGCGGCAGGGCCGGGCGGCGGGAGATCCTCGTGGACATCAACACCAGGGCGGCCTGCGGCCTCGGCGTGCTCATCAACCTGCGCGAGGCGATTTTGTCTGCGGCCTGGCTCGACGGGAGCGTGATCTTCGCCGAGGAGGTGCCCCTTCCCGCGAGCGCCCCGACCGAGGAGACGGCAAGGCGGCTGTCAAAGCGCCTGCTGGAGCTGCTTGCGGAAAACGGGCTTGAGCGTGAGCGCGTGGTCAGCCTCGGCATCGCCGTGCGCGGCATCACCTCCGAGGACGGGCGCATGGTGCGCAATTCCTTCGGCGCCCTCGCCGAGACGGAGTACCCCCTGTGCGCGCTCTTTGAGGAGCTGACGGGCTTTCGCTGCCTGATGGAGAACAACGTGCGCTCGCTCCTGGCGGCGCAGATGTTCCTGTCGCGGGACGAGACGACGGGGTCCCAGTTTTTCCTGCGCTGCGGCTACGGCATCGGCGCGGCGCTGTCCATCGACGGGAAGATCTGGCACGGCGTGACCGCCCAGTGCGCCGAGATCGGGCATATCCCCGTGATCCGCCGGGGCGGAAAGCCCTGCCACTGCGGCAAGAGCGGGTGCCTGGAGACCATCGCCTCACCCGGCGCGATCCGGGAGGACGCGCTCGCCCTCCTGTCGGAGGAGAAGACCCCGCTGCTCTGGCGCAAATGCCGGGAGCAGGGGCGGGAGAGCCTGAGCGTATTCGACGTGTTCTCGGCTGCAAGCAACGGCGACGCGGGTGCCGCCGGCATCGTGGACCGGGCCGTGCAGGCCCTGGCCTCGGCCGTCAAGGCGCTCATTTACCTTGTGGACCCGGGCAAGATCGTCCTGTACGGCAGCCTCTTTGAGGACCCCTACTACCTGTCGCGCCTGTCGAGTGAGCTGCAGGAGGGCGTGGATACCCGGCACCGTGTGCTCATCGAGAAGAGCCGCTACAACCAGCAGCTTGAGCCGCGCGCTGCCTGCCTCCTGGCGGTGCAGGATTTCATAGACAACGGAGGGATATCGTAATGGATACCGTACTGAATACACTGCGTGAGAAAAACCCGGGCCTGAAGCTCCTGAGCGTTCTGGACCCGGCATTTGACAGATACGGGCGCGTGCTGCGCGCCGATACCGAGGCCCTCGCCGCGGCGCTGGCTGCGACCGAGATCCCGGCCGAGGGCAATTGCTACCGCGCCTCCGTGCCGGAGCTGGAGGCGGTGGCACTTATGAAGGAGCTCGGGCGCACGGCCTTCGGCGGGATGGAGATCCAGGCGGGCTACTGCAACGGGCGCGGCTGTAAGCTCAACGCCATGGAGTACCACCGGTGCAGCGAGGTCAATTTCACCGATACTGGCCTTGTGCTGCTGCTGGCCCTGCCGGGGCAGCTCCGGGACGGGGAGCTGGACGCGGCGGATATTGTCGGGTTTC
>JAFUUR010000048.1 GCA_017477695.1 Oscillospiraceae bacterium
CTGCCGCAGGATCGTGCGCCGGCTCGCGCCGATCGCCTTGCGGATGCCGATCTCGCGCGTGCGCTCGGTAACGGTGACCATCATGATGTTCATGATGCCGATGCCGCCGACGATCAGCGAGATCGCGGCGATGCCGCCGAGCAGGATGGACAGGACGTTGGAGATGCTGCTCATGGCTTCTTCGATGAGGTTCAGGGAGGAGATGGTGAATGCGTCCTCGTCCTCATCGAAGCGGTCGAGCAGCACGCGCTCCATCTCACGCTGCGCATCGTCGACGGAGAAACCGTCCGCCGCGCCGATGTAGAAGCTGCTGATGGTGGAGCCAGTGGTGGTGGACAGGCGGATGAGCGAAGTGTAAGGGATGTAGGCGGTCAGCGTGCTGCCGAGAAACAGGGAGGCGATGGTCTCCTCCTCATCCTCGATGACGCCGACGATCGTGAACTTGAGGCCGTTGAGGGAGATGACCTCTCCCACGCAGTCCGCGTAGCCGATCAGCTCCTCGGCGCTCTTTTTATCCACGACGCAGACGCGGCTGCCGTTGTCGACGTCGGTGTTTTTCAGGAAGCGGCCCATGAGAAGCTTGAGGCCGTTGATGTCGTAATAGTCCGGCGTCGTGCCGTAAACGGTGAAGGAGTCGTTGTTGAGCGCGTACTTGCCGGTGGCGGAGGCGCTCGCATACGGCGCGATGGCGCCCACGGTGCGCTCCTCGTCGACCCAGCGGCGCAGATCCTCCAGCTTGACGGGAAGGCCCTTGTCGTCCGATACGGTGACCGTGAGCAGGCTGTTGCCGAGATCGGACACGGCGTCGGTGACGGAGCTCGTCGCGCTGGTGACGAAGCTGACCAGAACGACCAGCGCCACGACGCCTATGATGATGCCGAGCATCGTCAGCACGGCGCGCATCTTGTTCGCTCCGATGCTGCGCAGAGCCATTTTCAGCGATAACATCAGAGCGTCACCTCCGTCAGTCTGCCGTCCAGGATGTGGATGATCCGCTTGGCCTGTTTGGCAACGTCGTTATCGTGCGTGATGAGCACGATGGTGTTTCCCTGCTCGTGCAGTTCGGTGAACATTTCCATGATCTCCCGACTGGTGTGGGAGTCCAGATTGCCGGTGGGCTCGTCGGCAAGGAGGAGGGACGGGCGCGTGACCAGCGCGCGGGCGATGGCGACGCGCTGCTGCTGTCCGCCGGAAAGCTCCGTAGGCTGGTGCTTGGCGCGCTTTTCCAGCCCTACCTTTTCGAGCGCCTCCTTGACGCGCTGCTGCCGTTCGGCGCGCTTTACGCCCTGGTAGATCAGAGGCAGCTCCACGTTTTCCTCCGCGGAGAGCTTGGGGATCAGGTTGAAGCTCTGAAACACGAAACCGATCTTTCGATTGCGGACCAGGGCCAGCTCGTTTTCCGAATAGGCCTCGATCGGCGTGCCGTCGAGCAGATACATGCCGTCGTCGGCCACATCCAGACAGCCGATGATGTTCATGAGCGTGGACTTGCCGCTGCCGGAGGGCCCGATCACACTGACGAACTCCTTCGGCCGCACGTGCAGATTGACGTGATCGAGCGCGCGCACGCGCTCGTCGCCGATCTGATAAATCTTGGAGATATCCCGTAATTCGATCATATCCGGCGCACCTCTTCAGCGGCGCATGCCGCGGCCGCCGTTAAAGCTGCCGCCGCCGGGGCCGGGGAAATTGCCGCTGCCATAGAAGCCGAAGAAAAAGTCGTTATCCTCGGAGACGTAGTAGACGGGCTGACCGGGCTTGAGACCGGAGACGACCTCCACGAGGTCGTCGTTTGCGATGCCGGTCACGACGGGCGTCATCCCACCGTACACGCCGCTCTCGGCGTCGTACTCTGTATAGACGAAGGAGATGGCGCTCGTCCTGTGGACGGCGTCCGCCGGGACGACGAGCACATTCTCCGTTCCCTGGATGCGGATCACGACGTCGGCCGACATGCCGCTGAGCATGTTGGCAGCCTTGTCAAAGGTGATCTCAGCAGCGTAGGCGGTGACGCCGGAATTGCTGCTCGCCGTCTTATCCACCTCCGTAACGGTGCCGGCAAAGGTCTGACCGCCGACGGAATCGATGGTGACCTCAGCTTCCTGGCCAGGCTGCAGCGCCAGGATATCCGACTCATCCACGCTGATGGTGACGCTCATCCGCTCGTCGTGGGACATCGTGATCACGGAGACGCCGTCGTTCTCCTTGACGCTCGCGGGCGCCGTCGTCGTGGCGCCGGAGGAGGAGCCGTACATGCTGCCGTAGAAGCCGTAGAAGCCCATCCCGTAGCTGCTCTGCGCGCTCTGGGAGGAGGCGGCCTGCTCCGTTTCGTCGCTCTCGTAATCGATGGTCAGCACGGTGCCGTCAAAAGAGGCGCGCAGCGCGCCGCTCTGCCGCAGCGCCATGAGCTGGCGCAGCGTGTCTTCCTTTTCGCGGCGCTGCTTGAGGAGACTGTCGTAGCGCGCGCTGTAGGAGGTATCGGTCAGATTGAAGACGGCGCTGCCCGCGTAAACGGTCTGGTTTTCCTTGACCGCGACGCGGGAGATCGTCCCGGCAAAGCCGGTGACGGCGAGCGGGCTGTGTATGTAAAGCGTGCCGGAGCCGAGCGTTTCGCCCTCGCTCCCCAGAACGGTGACGGCTTCGTCAAGCTCGGGCCCGTTGTCCGTGACAAGCACGGTCGCCTTGCCGCTCACGACGCGCTCCACGCGCCCCGCGATCTCGCTGCCGTCGCCGCGCACGACCGTGACCTGATCGCCCGCAGCGAGCACGTCGCTCTCAAAGTCAACGGCCATGTAACCGTCCAGCGAGAGCAGCGCGAGCGAGCCGTTATCATACATGCAGGAGGCGACGTCGTCGTTGTTCGCGGCGTAGATGCGCTTGACCCGCCCGGCGGCGCCCGCCGTGACGTAGCCGCTCACGGCATCGTTGCTGGCCTCCTGGATCTGCGTGTCCAGCTCGCTGATGGCGTCCTGCACGTCGGCCATCGTGCTGAGCACGGAAGCGACGTCCACCGTCGCGATCACGTCGCCGGTATGGAGCCTGTCGCCGACCTCGGCGAGCACATCCTCGATCTCCACGCCTTCGGGCACGGTGATCTCTTCGGCGTCCACGTCCGCGATGGTCCCGGAGCCGCTTACCGTGGTGCTGACGCTGCCATAGGTGACCTCATAGCGAAGGACCTCCTCGGCGTCGGAAGCGATGTTGGCTTTCACGCGCCGGCGCAGATTGGCGAATACGATCAGCAGGATCACCACGATGACGGCGGTGATGGCCAACGCAGTCAAAAGCCGTTTGCGGCGCTTTTGCTTTTTGGAGCGGTTGAGCGCTGCAAAGAGCTCGTCATCTCTTCGTTTCTGTTCATCCATAGGGAGGCCTCCTGAAAACCGGGTACGAATGCCGGACTGAAATAACTGATTTACTATACACCATCCCCGCCGTGAGAGCATTAACGGGCAATGGAAAAGTTGTAAAGAAATTGTAAACAAAGCATACAGATTTTGGAAAGGTGAACGCGCCGCTTGCAAAGCGCCGGATCCGTGGTACAATGCAGAAAACGGGCGAAAGGGGAGTGCGCTGTGGAGATCGTATATCTGGACGACAGCCTCGTCGTCTGCATCAAGCCCGCGGGCGTCCTCTCGACCGACGAGCCTGGCGGCGTGCCGACGCTTGTGCGCGAGGCGCTGGGCGACCCGGGGGCGGACGTGCGTACGGTACACCGGCTCGACCGCGTGGTCGGCGGCCTGATGGTCCTGGCGCGCGGCGCGCAGGCGGCCTCCGCGCTGTCGGCGCAGATCCGGGAAGGGAGCTTCGGCAAGGAGTATCTGGCGGTGATCCACGGGCGGGGCGAGGAGCGCGGCAGCATGCGCGACCTGTTGGTGCGCGACAAGGCGCGGAAAATGACCTTCGTGGCGGACGCGCCCGGCCGCGGCGTGCAGGAGGCGCTGCTGGAGTACGAGACGCTCGAGCACACGGGAGACCTGAGTCTGGTACGCATCCGCCTGCATACCGGCCGCACGCATCAGATCCGCTGCCAGTTTGCCCACCGGGGATTGCCGCTGGCAGGAGAGCGCAAATACAGCACGCTGGAGGATCCCTGGCCGCTCGCGCTCTGGTCGAGCGCACTGTACTTTACCCATCCGGTGAGCGGGCAGCGCCTGCGCTTCGACAGGGAACCGCCTGCGATCCCGCCCTGGAGCGGCATGCCCGCCTTAACAAGTATGAAAAAACTATAAACTGTTTCCCACGGGCCTTGCATTCTTATTGCGGTTAGGATATAATTGTTCTAAGAGCTTCAAAAAATTGTAGTATTTCTTTCGAGGTGCACAATGACTATCCTGAAGTATCTGTTCGTGGTCGTGCTGGGCTATCTTCTCGGTTCGCTGAGCGTTTCAGTCCTTTTATCGCGCGGCGTGCTGGGGGAGGACGTGCGGTCCAAGGGCAGCGGCAACGCGGGGGCGACCAATATGGCCCGCGTATACGGCCTGAAGGCCGGGTTTCTGACCTTGGGAGGCGACATGCTCAAGGCGCTGATCGCCATGTGGGTCGGTAATCTTCTCCTGGGGGACAACGGACTGGCCGCCGCTGGGATCGCGAGCATCGTCGGGCACTGTTTCCCGATCTTCCACAGCTTCAAGGGCGGAAAGGGGATCTCCGTCGGCGCGGCGATTGGCCTTGCGATCGACTGGCGCGTGTTCGTTTTCATCATCGCCGTGTTCCTGATCGGCGCGTTCCTGTCCAGGAAGGTCTCGCTCGGGTCGCTCTGCGCAGCCGTCGCCATTACGGTGGCGAGCCTGCTTTTCCACGTGAGTACGCCCAAGCTGATCCTGGCGATCTGCGCCATGTGCCTCGCGATATACCAGCACAGGGGAAACATCGAGCGGCTGCGCAGCGGCACGGAGGCGGACTTTAAGGCGGCCAGCAGCGATAAGTGGCCGAAGCCATAGCGACAACCATCATAAGGATCCGGTCTGCGGGGCGCGTGCCCCGCATTTTCTTTGGCGCGGCGCATCTTGCAAATGCGGGATGAGGATGCTATAACTGTATCAGTGCGCGGGAGGATGCCCGGGGCGTTCGCCCCTATGCACAACCGCGCGGAAGAAAGGAGACAGGAAATGGACGAGGAGCTTCGGCTCGATATCGAGCGCTTTGTAGAGGAGAACGAAGAAGCCATCTTTCGGGATATCGCCCGGCTGGTGGCGATCAACAGCGTGGAAGGCGTTCCGGCGCCCGGCGCGCCATTCGGCGAGGGCCCCGCGGCGGCGCTGCGGCTCGGGCTGCAGATCGCACGGGAGCTCGGCCTCGGGGCGACGGACTGTGAAGGCATGATGGGCTACGCCTCTCTCGGTGAGGGCGAGCGCTATCTTGCGACCATCACCCATCTGGACGTGGTGCCCACCGGCGACGGGTGGACGGAGGATCCGTTCACCATGCGCGAGCGGGAGGGCTATATCATCGGGCGCGGCGTCATGGACGATAAGGGCCCGAGCGTGCTGTGCCTGTACGCGCTGAAATATTTGTTGGAGCGGCGGGTGCCGCTGCGTTATCCGATCCGCGCGCTGCTCGGCGTCAACGAGGAGACGCGCATGGACGACGTGCATTACTATCTGGATAACTATCCCGCGCCGCTGTTCTGCTTCAGCCCCGACGCGAATTTCCCCCTCTGCAACGGGGAGAAGGGAATCTGCCACGGGCGGATCGTCGCGCGCAGGCCTTCCGAGAGCATCGTGGAGATCCGCGGCGGCGTGGCGGCCAACGCGGTGCCGGACAAGGCGGAGGCCCTCGTCAGGGCCGGGCGCCTCTCCTCGACGGAGCGGGTCACGGCCGTAGAGGCGGAGCCGGGACTCTGGAAGCTCACGGCGAGCGGGATCGGCGGGCACGCCTCCCTGCCGGAGGGGACCGTCAACGCAGTCGGCGTACTCGTCGGGTATCTTCTGGATAACGGTGTCGCTGCCGGAGAGGACGAGGCGTTCCTGCGTCTGCTCGCACTGCTGCACGCCGCAACGGACGGCAGCGCCGTCGGCGCCGCGGCGGCGGACGGGCGCTTTGAGCCGCTGACCATCGTCGGCACGGTGATCGGCATGGAGAATGGGAGGATCTATCAGGTGTTCGACTGCCGCTATCCCACCACCATGAGCGGGGAAAAGCTCGCGGCGATCCTCACGGAAAAGGCGGCCGGCGCCGCGGAGATCGTGATCGACAGCGACAAGACGCCCTTCTACATGAGCCCGGATAATCCCGCGGTGCAGGTCTGCATCCGCGCCTATAACGCGGTCACCGGAGAGGACGCGCGGCCCTATACCATCGGCGGCGGCACCTACGCGCGGCAATTCCCCAACGCCGTATCCTTCGGGCCGGAGCACCCGGAGCGACCGCAGCCGGATTTCGCCGGTCCCATCCACGGCGTGGACGAGGCGGCCTGCAAGGACTGGTTCCTGGAAGCGCTGAAGGTCTATATCCTCGCACTGCTCGAGCTGGAGAAGCTGGACTTTGCGTGACGGTTTTACAGTTTTTTAACCTTTGCTGCGGGCCGCGCGGTATAATGAGCAAAAAAGACGTATGCAGTAGATAGGGGGAAAATCGGATGAGCAAACGCGCGCTTATCGTGGAAGACGATGCGAACATCGCCGAGCTCCTGCGCCTGTACTTGGGCAAGGACGGGTTTGAGATCATGATCGCGGGCGACGGCGGTAAGGCGGAGGCCATGTTCGACCTGTTCCAGCCCGACGTGGTCCTGCTGGATATCATGCTGCCCGTGAAGGACGGCTGGCAGGTCTGCCGGGAGGTGCGCGCCTTCTCCAATGCCGCTATCCTGATGCTCACCGCCAAGGGCGAGACCGGGGACAAGGTCACGGGCCTTGAGATGGGCGCGGACGACTATATCACCAAGCCCTTCGAGATCCGGGAGCTGCTGGCC
>JAFUUR010000049.1 GCA_017477695.1 Oscillospiraceae bacterium
CGCGCCCACGCCGAAGCCGACGGTCAAGCCCAGCACGACCGGCACGCTCCCAAGCGCTTACAACAACCTGATCCAGGGCAGCAGCTCGAGCTGGACGAGCAGCAGCTCCAATACCGGCTCGCTGGATACGGCCGTTGCCGGCGGGACCCGCGCCAAGTACACGCAGATCCTCGGCGGCGGGCAGGACACCGTCACCATCATGATCTACATGTGCGGCACGGATCTGGAGTCCAGAAGCAGCATGGCGACCAGAGACCTGGTGGAGATGACGCGCGCGTCCCTGAGCGATAACGTGCACGTGATCGTCTACACCGGCGGCTGCAAGAAGTGGAACAACCAGATCATCAGCGCACAGACGAACCAGATCTACGAGATCAAGCGCGGCGGTCTCGAACCGCTGGACACCAACCGCGGCAACGCAGTGATGACCGACCCCTCCACGCTCTCCGGCTTCATCTCCTGGTGCGCCCAGCACTTCCCGGCCAACCGCAACGAGCTGATCCTGTGGGACCACGGCGGCGGCTCGGTCAGCGGTTATGGCTATGACGAGAAGTACGCCAGCAGCGGCTCCATGTCGCTGGCGGGCATCAACCAGGCGCTGGCGACGGCCGGCGTGAAGTTCGACTTCATCGGCTTCGACGCCTGCCTGATGGCGACCATGGAAAACGGCCTGATGCTCGACAAGTACGCCGACTATATGATCGCCTCCGAAGAGACGGAGCCGGGCATCGGCTGGTACTACACCAACTGGCTGACGGAGCTTTCGAACAACACCTCCAAGCCCACGGTCGAGGTCGGCAAGAAGATCGTGGACGATTTCGTGACGACCTGCGCGTCCCAGTGCTCCGGCCAGTCGGCCACGCTCTCCGTTGTTGACCTGGCGGAGCTCGCGGCGACCGCTCCGGAACCCATGAAGGACTTCTCCAAGTCCCTCACGGAGTTGATCACCAACAACCAGTACCGCGCGGTCTCCAACGCGCGCAACGGTACCCGCGAGTTCGCCCGCAGCACTGCGATCGACCAGATCGATCTGGTGCATTTTGCCCGCAACGTGGGCAACAGCGAGGGCAAGGCGCTGACCTCCGCCCTGCTTGGCGCGGTGAAGTACAACCGCACCTCCTCCGACATGAGCAACTCCTACGGCATTTCCATCTACTTCCCGTACCGCCGGACCAGCAACGTGGACAAGGCGGTCACCACCTATAACGCCATCGGCATGGACGAGAGCTACTCCGAGTGCATCCGCGAGTTCGCGAGCCTGGAGGCCAGCGGCCAGGCGGCGACGGGCGGCTCCTACAACGCGCTGCCGTCCCTGCTCGGCTCCCTCTACGGCGGCAACTACACCAGCGGCGCCGCCTCCTCGTACAGCAGCTCGTACAGCAGCGCGGACATGATCGGCACGCTGCTCAACGCCTTCCTCGGCGGCAACACGGGCATGGTCCCGGGGCTGTCGGGCGCCAACGCCCGCTTCCTCGCGCGCCATTCCCTCAGCGCGGAGGACACGCTCGCCTACATCGAGGATAACTTCTTCGACGCGGGCGCCCTGGCCTGGACCGAGAACGCCGACGGCGAGACGGTCATCAGCCTGCCGGAGGATCAGTGGGCGCTGGTCGAGGGGCTGGATCTGAACATGTTCTACGACGACGGCGAGGGCTACATCGACATGGGCCTGGATAACGTGTTCGACTTTGACGACGAGGGCAATCTCCTGGCGCCGACGGATCGCACCTGGCTCGCTGTGGACGGGCAGCCCGTGGCCTATTACCACGAGTACACCTCCGGCGAAGGCGACGACCGGGTCATTACCGGCTATATCCCCGCCTACCTCAACGGCGAGCGGGTCGAACTGCTGGTGACCTTCGATGCGGCCAATCCCCACGGCGCGATCACCGGCGTGCGCACGGTGTACCTCAACGGCGAGACCGAGACCGTGGCCAAGAGCTTCGTCACCGGCGACGATGAGGACGTCGTGGCGGCGCTGCAGGACGGCGACGTGATCGACTTCGTGTGTGATTACTACACCTACGACGGCGAATACGAGAACAGCTACTACCTCGGCGATCCGCTGACCGTCAGCGGGCAGCCGGAGATCTCCAACGTGGACGTGGGCGACGGCTCCGTCCGCCTGACCTACCGCTTCACCGACCTGTACCAGCAGCACTACTGGACGCAGGCCCTGGTCGGCTGAGCGGGGCAAGCCGAGAAATAACCGGCGTGGCCATGCGTGGCCACGCCGGTTTTGCATTTTTTGCCGCTCAGGGCACGGTGATCCTGATGCTGCCGGTATCCGTAACGATCTTGCACACGCCGCCGGTCGTCGTCTCCGGCACCTCGATGCGGCCGGTATCGCTTTGCGCGAGGAACACCTTCTCCGAAAGCAGGGAGCCGTTCACGTCGCCGGTCGAAACGGAGAGAGCGAGTTCTCCGGCGGATACGCCCTCGACGCGGATATGCCCCGTGTCCGTCGCGATCCGGATCAGCCCGTCAGACGACGCCCGGCATTCCACATCCCCTGTGTCGGCGGTGATATCCAGACTTCCGAAGGCGAGCTCCTTCGGGATCACGACCTCACCGGTGTTCTCCTCGATCAGGAGCGAGGCGTACTCGCCCCGCGGCAGGCAGACTGTTATTTCGGGAGAAGAGAGCGTGAAAACGATCCGGTCATACCATTTTCACGTATCGACCGTTTCGATCGAGAGTGTGCCGCCCTGGACTAAAGCGGTGTGCTTCGCGCCCGGCTGTGCACAGAAGACGATGCGGCACGCGCCGGTTTTGCCCGGCCGGTCAGCGGCGGACGTTGACGCGCATGCTGCGCAGGATCGCCGCGAAGTCCGGATGGGCGGGCAGCGTGTCGATCGGGTCGTCATACCCGGGACCCTTGAAAAGCGTGAGCAGCAGATAGCTGTAGGGATCGCTGCCGGCGGGGAAGCAGAAGCAGATGTTGTCCCCGGCGGCGTACTGCACGCCGGTGTTCTCTCCATAGGCGACCGGCGCGAAGTCCTGATACTTCTCGCTGACCTGGCGGATCAGATCCTCGAAGCCCTCGCCCTGGTAATAGCCCGCGTACTCCAACTGGAAGCTGAAATCCTCGCCGCGCAGGACGGCGGCGTGCGAGTCGCTGGTATAGATCAGAAACTCCTCGGAAATGACGGCAAAGTCGTACTTATCCGCGTCGTAATCCAGGCTGACGTCCACGGTGGCCGCGTCCTTATAGCCGGAAATAAAGCTGTAGCTGCCGGTCTTCTGGTTCTTGGGCGCGGCGGCCGGAGCGGGGGAAACGCCGCCGCTCTCCTGCGGCTCTTTTTTCAAAAGTGTGTACACGCCTGCGGCGGCGGCGCCGGCCGCGGCCAGGGCCAGCGGGGTGAGTACTTTCCATTTTTTCATCGCTGCGGTCTCCTTTCGTGATGCGGATCAAGGTGTAGGATATCAGAGTAAAACGTCATGCCTGACGACGTGTTCCCAGGAGAAGAGGGGGAGAAGCTCACGCGGCGTGATCGGCTCCTCACGGTCCAGCAGGCCGCATAAGAAGGCCAGCCGACCGACGAGCGCCTCGGGGTGGAGCTCCTGCCGGAGCACTTGCGTGCTGCGGCTGCCGAGCCGCTTGGAGAGCTTGCCGCTGCCGGCGGAGAGGAGCGGACCGTGTGCGTAGACCGGCGCGGCGCCTCCGAGCGTCTCGATCAGCCAGCGCTGCCTCGGCGCGGAGGAGAGCAGATCCCGCCCGCGCACCACGCGCGTGACGCCCATCTGCATAT
Source organism: Oscillospiraceae bacterium (assembly GCA_017477695.1). Taxonomy (GTDB): domain Bacteria; phylum Bacillota; class Clostridia; order Oscillospirales; family Oscillospiraceae; genus Limivicinus. The sequence continues at coordinate 3,753 of JAFUUR010000049.1, forward strand.
CGTCCACGGATACGGCGAGCTGATAGGCGTAAACGCCGTCGGACCGGCGGATGATGAAGTCGCCCACGTCGCGTGCGAGGTTCTGGGTGAACGCGCCGTAATGCGCGTCCTCCACGGCGACCGCCGCGTCCGGCACGCGCAGCTTCCACGCGGGGCGGCGGCCGGAGCGCTCC
>JAFUUR010000050.1 GCA_017477695.1 Oscillospiraceae bacterium
AGTGGGATCTGAACTATGCAAATCCGGTCGTCTTCAACGACATGACCGAGAACATGCTCTACCTCTGCAATCAAGGCGTGGACGTGATCCGGCTCGACGCGGTCCCGTACATCTGGAAGGAGCTCGGCACCACCTGCCGCAACCTGCCGCAGGTACATAAGCTCGTGCGCATGATGCGTATCGTTTGCGAGATTGTCTGCCCCGGCACGCTGCTCCTGGGCGAGGTCGTCATGGAGCCCAGCAAGGTCGTCCCGTATTTCGGCACAGTAGACAAACCGGAGTGCCATCTTTTGTACAACGTGACTACGATGGCCAGCACCTGGCACACTGTGGCGACGAAAGACGTCCGCCTGCTGCAGCACCAGCTCGCGCAGGTGTTCGCGCTGCCGGGGGAATACACCTTCCTCAACTATCTCCGCTGTCACGACGATATCGGCTGGGGGCTGGACTATCCGTTCCTCGCGGGATTCGGCATCGGCGAGGTGGCGCACAAGAGATTCCTCAACGATTATCTGACGGGAAAGTGGCCCGGCAGCCCCGCGCGCGGCGAGCTGTATAACGACGATCCGCGCCTGGGCGACGCCCGCCTTTGCGGGACGACGGCGTCTCTCTGCGGGATCGAGGCGGCGCGCTACGAGCGGGACGACGAGAAGCTCGCCTGGGCGCTGCGCCTGGACACGATGCTGCACGCCTATATGTTCACCCTCAGCGGGATCCCCGTGCTGTACAGCGGTGATGAGACGGCGCAGGAGAACGATTACGACTACCGTGCGGATCCCGTCAAGGCACCGGACAGCCGCTGGCTCCACCGCGGCGACATGAACTGGAGCGGCGCCGCGAAGCGGCACGACACGGACAGCGTCGAGGGGCGCGTTTTTGCCGCGCTGCGTGAGCTGGAGCGGCAGCGTGCCGCCCATCGCGTTTTCCACTGTGCGGCAGATACCTGGCTGGTACGGACAGGAGAGATCGGTGTGCTCGGGATCGGGCGCTACTACGAGGGTGAGAAGCTGGTGGCGCTGTTCAACTTCTCGGAAGAGGAGAAGACGATAGCGGTCGACGAGCTTGGCGACTATCAGGATCTGCTCAGCGGAGAAGCGGTCGATAAATACGCGGTGAAGATCCCCTCCGGGGGCTTTGCCTGGATGATCTGTGACTTTACGGAGGGGAACGAGAAATGAACAAAGCGTTTGACGTGGTCGCCTTGGGCGAGCTGCTCGTGGACTTTACGCAGAGCGGCGTCAGTGAGCAGGGGAACGCCCTTTTCGAAGCCAATCCCGGCGGCGCGCCGGCCAACGTTCTCGCTATGCTGCGCAAGCTGGGCCGCTCCTGCGCCTTTATCGGCAAGGTTGGAAGGGACAGTTTCGGCGACATGCTCGAGCGCACGGTGCGCGAGGCGGGGATCGATACGAGCGCGCTGCTGCGGGATGCCGAGACGCCGACCACACTGGCGATCGTACACACGCTCCCGGGCGGGGACCGGGATTTCAGCTTCTATCGCAGACCGGGTGCGGACATCATGCTCACCGCGGACGATCTGGACGTGGACATGCTGCGTTCCTGCAGGATCTTTCACTTCGGTTCGCTTTCCTTGACGGACGAGCCCTGCCGTGAGGCGACCGTCCGCGCGATCCATGCGGCGCGGGAAGGCGGCGCGCTCATCTCGTTCGATCCGAACCTCCGGCCGCCGCTCTGGACGGATCTGGAGGAGGCCAGACGGGAGATCTGCTGGGGACTCGGTCAGTGCGACGTCCTCAAGATCGCGGACAACGAGCTGCAGTTTCTGACCGGCGAGGAGGATCTTGACAAGGGCGCCGCCCTGCTGCGGGACCACTTCCCCAATATCCGCCTGATGAACGTCACGGCGGGTGCGGAGGGAAGCTGCGCGTATTACGGCGGCCTGCGCGTATTTGAACCCGCCTGCTCACTGGGCGGCGTGATCGAGACCACCGGCGCGGGAGATACCTTCTGTGCCTGCGTGCTCAGCTTCGTGCTCGAGCGCGGCCTGGGAGAACTCAACGAGGATGTGCTGCGCGCCATGCTGCGCTTTGCCAACACCGCGGCCTATCTCGTGACGACGAAGAAAGGCGCGATCTGCTCCATGCCGGAGCGCGGGCAGGTGGAGGAGACCATCCGCCGCTCGTCAAAAGGCAGATAATGAGTAATGGACAGAGAGACGAAGAGCCGTACCCTTAATTGGGTACGGCTCTTCGTCGTACTGCAGCTTGCGAGTGAGCAGCCGGTATACAGTCAATCGCGGCCGAAGAGATCGCGCGAGAACACCTTGACGGCCACGTCGTCCAGGCAGGCGTCCCGCCGGTTGGCGACGATGATCTGCGACTGCGCTTTGAAGCGCTCAAGATCCGACACGAGCTCCGTGCCGGGGATCGGGCTTTGCCCGGTCAGCGCGCGGTCATAGATCAGGATCCGCGCGCCCATGGAGAGCAGATGGCGGATGACGGGCAGGATCGCCGCATTGCGGCAATCGCTCGAGCCGCTTTTCATGGAGAGGCTGAAAATGCCGATGATCGGCGCCTCCCCGCTTTCTGCGACGGACGACATGATCTTGCGGGCGACGTAAGCGGCGCGGTATTCATTTTGCTCGACGGCGGCGCGTACGACATACTGCGGGGTGGCGCCGAAATCCGTCAGGAGCTGCCGCGTATCCTTGGGCAGACAGTAGCCGCCGTACCCAAAGGAGGGATTGTTATAAAAAGACCCGACGCGAGGATCGGAGCATACGCCCTGGATGATCGCCTCTGCGGAGAGACCGCGCTCCTGGGCAAAGGTGTCCAGCTCATTGAAAAACGCGACGCGTACGGCGAGGTAGCTGTTGGCAAACAGCTTGACGGACTCCGCCTCCGGGAAATCCATATACAGTACGGGAGCGTCCGCATCGGCCCCGCAGGCGGAGAGCAGGGCGGCGAAGCGCTTGGCGGCTTTGACGAGCTGGGCATCCGCGGGGTCGAGGCCGAAGATAACGCGCGAAGGGTGCAGCACATCTTCCAAAGCGTAGTTTTCCCGCAGAAATTCCGGGCTGAACAGGATGCGGGGGTTGCCGAGCGATTTCCGGACGGCGGCAGTAAAACCGATCGGCACCGTGGATTTGACGATAACGGTCGCCGTGGGGTTTTGCTTCGTGACCCAACGGAGCGTCTGCTCTACGGCGGAGGTGTCAAAGCGGCCGGCGGCGCTGTCAAAATTCGTAGGGACGGCGATCAGCACATAGTCGCTTCCGGCACAGTCGGCCTCCTCATAGGGGACGGGATGCAGGTCCAGCTTTTCATTCTCCAGCCAGGACTCCAACAGCGTATCCCGAAAAGGGACGATATGGCGCTCGATCCCGGCGAGCTTCGCCCGGTCGGTATCAACGAGCGTAACGGTCTCACAGCGGGAGAGCAGGGCTGCATAAGGCAGGCCCACGTAACCCGCTCCGATAACGGTGATCTTGCTTTGTTCCATGCGATGTATCTCTCTCTTTTCATCCGTATGTCCGGCGGCTGACCGGCAGAACGGGACCGGGTCCCTTTTGTTCTCCACTTTCAGAGAACAGAGGACAAAAAAGGTATAATGCCGCAAACAGCAGCATTATACCATAATCGTAGCGCATATCCAACTGTTTTTTACTTCTTTTTTCGCTCCCTTCAAAAACGGCCGCGTATTTCCTGGAAATATGCGACGGTCTTGTCGAGCCCCTCCTGCAGCGGTACCCTGGGCTCCCAGGAGAGCATCTGCCTTGCAAGCGAGATATCGGGCCGGCGCCGCGTCGGATCGTCCGCGGGCAGATCACAATAGATCACCCGCGAAGAAGATCCGGTCTTGCGGATGACCTGCTCGGCAAGCTCCTTCACCGTGATCTCTACAGGATTTCCGAGGTTGACGGGACCCGTGAAGCCTTTCTCATTGTTCATCATGCGGACGAGAGCCTCGACCATGTCGTCGATATAGCAGAAGCAGCGGGTCTGGCTGCCATCGCCGTAGATGGTGATATCCTGCCCGGAGACCGCCTGTCGGATGAAGTTGGAGACGACGCGGCCATCCTCCGGGTCCATGGCAGGTCCGTAGGTGTTGAAGATACGCACGACCCGTATGTTCGTCCCGAGCGTGCGGTAGTGGTCGAAAAAGAGCGTCTCGGCGATGCGCTTTCCCTCGTCGTAACAGGAGCGGATGCCGATGGGGTTGACGTTCCCGCGGTAGCTCTCCGGCTGCGGATGCACGAGGGGCTCGCCGTAGATCTCACTCGTGCTGCTCTGCAGGATGCGGCCGCCGTTTTTTGCCGCGAGCTCCAACATGTTCAGCGCGCCGAGAAAGCAGGTCTTGGCGGTGTGGATCGGGTCGCGCTGATAGTGCGGCGGGCTTGCGGGACATGCGAGATTATAGATCTGCTCCACGTCAAGCGAGATCGGCTCGATCACGTCGTGCTCGATGACGTGAAAGCGCCCGCACTGCCGGAGATCCTCGATGTTCTCCCAGCGGCCGGTTTCAAAATTGTCCAGGCAGTAGAGTTCATTGCCCTCGGAGAGCAGGCGCCTGCAAAGGTGCGAGCCGATAAATCCCGCGCCGCCGGTGACCAAGATCTTCATATGCTTACCTCCCAGATTTCGTGCCGTTTTGCAGCGCCGCCCGGATGCCGGAGGAGCTGCGCGATCGTGTATAAGGGAAAAATACGAGTTCAACGCCCAGCTTCCTGAGTTCGCCGCGCTCCCATTTCCAATAGGGGTCGTCCTCGTAATCGTCGCCGGAGAAAAAACAATCAAAGGGCCGCTTTTTCCACTCGTTGAGCCGGGAGACGTCTTCTCTCTTTTCCAGCAGGACGACCTCGTCCACGTCCCGCAGGGCGCGCAGGATCTCCATCCGCTCCTCCTGGGGGATCGTCGGAAAGATCTGCTTGAATTCAAATACGAGCGCATCGGATAGGACGCCGATCCTGAGATAGCGGCAGCGGGCCTTTGCCCGCCGGATCAGATTGAGGTGGCCGATGTGGAACAGATCAAATACGCCCATGAGAAGGCCGACGCCGTAGATCTGCTCTGCCTTTTCGGAGTTGACGGGGATCTCATTATCAGACATTGTCAGAATCTCCTTTCGGCGCTTCCCGGGCTACAGACGGCAGGGTATCCGCAATACCGACGTCTTCCCAGAGCTTGGTTTTGATGGGGACCTTCATCCAGTCGTTGTAGGCAAAACGCTGTACCCAGTGAAAACGGTCCGCCGCGAACATCTCCTCGATGAGGCTGGGACGGATCACCGCGTCCGCCGTATGGAACAGCCGGAAGAAAGTCGTCGACTCTTCCAGCGCGAGCGTGAGGACGGAGCGCAGCTCTTGCAGATCCCCCTCGCTGCGGATCTCATCGGCAAATACCGGCCGCCCGTCATCGGCGATATGGTCGACGGCAGGCTCCGGCGCGGTGAAAAAGCTCTCAAGCTCGATGAAGTTGTTGAGAAGCGTTTCTTCCTCTCCGCGCAGATAATATGCGATCGGGATCTCCGGCTGCACGGGGCGGTAGTTGCCGAAATAATAACCCTCGAGGCGGCAGGGGAGCGTCCTGCTCAGATAGAGCTGCGTCGTGCCGGACGCGATAAAATCGACGACGGCGTAGGTCTTCCCGGGAAGAAGGCCGCAGCGGCACGCATAGCGCCGATACGCCTTCCTGGCGCGCTCGGAGATTTCGCCGAGCAGTGGGGAATAACGGCGCATATAGGTGGCAAAGCTTTCACCCGGCTCGTGTTGCAGGAGCTGCTCGTCCGGGAGGCCGAAAACGCGCTGCACGATCTCCGGGTAGCTCAGCTGCGCGTCCGTCCCGTTGTCGTATACCTGCCCGCGCGTCGTCTCGTCATCCGCGCAGCAGAGATAGCTGGAGCGGCGGTTCGCGTGAAAATACACGGCCGGCGGAAGGTCGGGCAGAGACTGATACAGCCGAAACGGCAGCCATCCGTCGCGCGAGAGAAAGAGCACGCCGGCGTATTCCTTCTCACGCAGGCGGCCGAGCAGCCACGTCATATGCCCGACGGCGAGCGGGGAGATCACGCTCAACGCATAGCGGCGCAGTCTCGCGGCCCGCGGCTGCTCCTGCAGGTTTGGGCTTTGAAACGGATCGCTGAAGACCTGGGCGATCGCGCTGCCGAGCAGACACCTTTCTTCCAGCGAACCGGCAGCCTGTACGGCGTCCCCCCAGCCGCGCGCCTTTGCCAGCGCAAGCGGAGAGGGGAGGACGACGGCGTCGATCCCGAGCGCCTCGCAGGCGGCGCCGTCCGTGAGCGGGTCGTCTCCGATGTGGACGATCTGCTCGTCCCCCGTGCAGGAGGCAAGAAGCTCCTCGTACAGGCCGCCCAGCTTGGACCGCCCGCATTCGCAGGAGACGAGCAGGCGCTCGAAGCCGGCGACGCCGTTGCTTTCGAGAAGATCAGCAATGACCGAAGAGGGGAGATACATATCGCTGATCAGCCACACACGCTTCCCGAGGCTGCGCGCATGCCGGAGCAGCGCAGCGATCACAGGCCTCGGGAGGCTGACGTCTGCTTCCGCAGCCAGCTCCACGTCCATGACGGCGCGCCTGGTATCCGCATCCCAGCCGAAGCTTTCCTGCAGGCTGTCGTAGATCTCGTCAAGATCCGGGTTTACAAGCTCCCGCTCCGCCGCGGCACGGCGGGACGCAAAACCCTCTGCCGGGAGTCCGCCGCATTTTGCCCTCCGCTCCGTCAGGGCGTAAACGTCTCCGGGATAAAGAGTCCTGCGCAGCAGAAGCGTGTCGAAAACGTCGAAGGTCACGACGTCGCACGCCTCGATCTTCCGCAGGACGCGCTCCTTTAGGCTCGCGTCATACGGCTCCTCCGCCGCACGCTGCGCGGCAACGGGCATCAGATAGCTCGGATGGTCGTAGAACTTTTGCTCATACCGGTAAGTGTCGATCCCGTAGTAGCGGGGCAGGATGAGCTCGCTCGCATAGCCCTGCCCGAAGCCGCACGCGATATAAAGGATCCTTTGCTCCGGCGCGGTCTCCCGCAGAGCGCGAAAGGAGAGATCCTCCCCCTCGCGTCGGATGGCCTGGTCGGCGGCGCCGGGAAAAAAGCTGCGCAGCAGCGTGAGCTGTTCCTCCTCCGAATGGGACTTGCGCAGACTGCAGTGCACGCCGATGCCGCGTTCCTGCAGCCAGGGGATCAGCTCGGTAAAAGGCTCGCGCACGGCGTAGGGTGCGTTGGGCTCAGGCCGGTAAAAGAGGGTGTCCATCACCTCGAACGCGACGATATCGTAGCGCCTGCAGATCTTTTTCCAGCCGTACAGATTCTGCCCTTTACAGAAGGAGAGCGCCCTGTGAGCGGCAAGCTCATCCACACCGTACATATCGTACAGCGCGATGCCGCGCGCCTCGCAGACGGGGGCGGCGCGCCGGTAGACGGCTTCCGCGTATTTGACGCGTTCCGTCAGCAGGAGCAGATCGAAATCCGTGCTTGCGAGCGCTTCCTCCGGCAAAACGGGAACGCCGCACAGAGCGGCGCCTTCGATCGGATCACCGCTCATCACGCCGACGAAATCCCACGTCGAACGAAAGCGCTCAAGGATCGCCCGGGCGTATTCCCGTGAGCCGTGGATCACGATCCGCTTATCCCGAAAGGACGCGAGCCTTTGTTCAAAGTGCGCGAGAACGTATTCAAGCTCTGTCATGACGCGCCTTTCTCCGGCGCCCCTCCGAAAGGGCCGCGCAGGACGTTCTGCGCGTACAGGAAGTAGCGGAATCCTTTTTCCTCCAATACGGAGGCGACTTCCTGGTGCATCCCTGCCGCCATCGCGACGACGATCACGCTGCCGGGCGCCTGCTCGGTGACGGAGGCGATCTCACGTACCGGCAAGCCGTAGAGGCTGTCGGGGTTGCCGCTCTTGCTCGTCACCAGAAAGTCCGTGACCGTGTGATGAGACGCGGTCAACCGCTGGAACACGCTGTTGGCTACGCGGCCGGCGCCGTACAGCTGCAGGGTGTCGTAAGCTTTGAGGGGGCCCCAGGGCTGTGCGTCGCGGGCAGCGGAGAGCTCCTGCGAGCGGAGCAGAGCCCGGAAAAAGGTGAGACACCTGCGCTCATCCTCCGTGAACCAGTCGGCAGGATCGGCAGACGCGTCGAACACCCCAAGAAAATTCCGCGCACACTCATACATGTGCAGGAGATTTTGCTCCACACCGTAGGAGGACAAGCCGTGGCGCTGTGCGAAGTCGAGCATTTTGCAGTAGATGGAAAAATACCCGTGAAAGTCCTTCGGGTGCGCAGGGCGCGTCATCACGGAGTCCGCCCGGTAGCGGCGGATGAAATAATCCTTGCGCACGTAACGCACCCGCTGCGCAAGCAGGATCGCCTGGTAGGAGAAGAATTCGTCCTCATGCTCCGTCCTTTCGGGAGAGAAGACGGCGTTCTCGATCAGAAACGCTCTCCGCCAGAACTGCCGCTGGACGTAGACCAGCCATTCGTTTTGCAGACAGAACAGATCCAACAGCGCGGAGCCGGTGAGAACCGCGTCTGGGTAATTGCCGCTGCGCACGGTCAGATAATCGCTGCCGCGCTTTTTCAGATCCTCCGTCTCGAACAGGACCTGTGAGTCGAAGAAGATCCCATCCAGCGCGTCGTGCTCGGCGAGCACGTAGAGCTCCTCCATGGCCGTGGGCGTGATCATGTCGTCGGAGTCGAGAAAATAGGCGTATTTGCCGCGCGCCATCTCCAGGCCGCGGTTGCGGCCGTAGCCCTGCATGTGGTTCTCCGCCAGGTGCAGGACGCGGACCCGCTCGTCCACAGCTGCGTAGCGGTCGAGGATCGCGGGGCAGCCGTCGGGCGAGGCGTCGTCGATGCAGATCACTTCGAGCTCCCGCAGCGACTGGTTCAGCACGCTGTCCAGGCAGGCTGGCAGCCAGGGCTCCACGTTATAGACGGGAATGATGACCGAGACTTTTATCATTTGGCGTTTCCTCCGTTGGTTTCGTGCGGCGGCAGGGGTCAGACCATCGTCCGCCAGGAGCGCTCTGTGGAAAATACCACCTGGCTGTGGCGGTAGCGGCTGTCCGCGGGCGGCAGCTCCATATAATGGCTGCCGTAGCGCGCGGATAAGACCGCGTCGCAGTCCGCCGGCACGGGGATCGAAAGATCTTCGAAGGGCTTCTCCGAAAGAGGCAGCAGAGAAGCGAGAGAATAGAGGTTGTGCATGGGCCTGTTCCCATAGTAGCAGGCGAGGATCGCCGCGGTACCCGTATGTCCGCAGCGCCGGAACAGCTTTTCCAGCCGCTTCACGATCCAGCGGCGGCGCATACATGCGGCCGCGAGGTAATAGAAGCTCAGCTTTTTCGGGTCCACGTCCTTCAAGACGCCGGTCTCCGGCGCGTAGAGCTTGGCGTACAGGAAGCGCTGCCAGCGGCGGATCCTGCGCAGCAGGCGGCGCCGGTCGCGATCGTCCCTCGGACAGTTATCCAGCGGCAGGATATCGATCCAGATGCCCTGGTCACACTTCTTGCCGCGGTTCTGCGGCTCAAGCGCGGCGGTCTCGCTGTTGCGCAGCTTGGCATAGCCGCCGTAGAAGGAGGAGTAGGTGTTTTCCGGCGTCTGGAGAAAGAAGGGCGGATGGAATACTTCCCCGGCCTTTGCGAGCAGCTTGTCGTAATCCTCGCGGAGCATGGCGACGTCGACGTCGTCGTCCCAGGGGATAAAGCCGCCGTGGCGTACGGCGCCGAGCAGCGTGCCGTGGATGGCGAAATACGGCAGACCGAGCTCGCGGCAGGCACGGTCGAACTCCTTCAGAAGCCCCAACTGCACGCGATGGATCGCCGGGAGCGTTTTCAAGGCATGCGCCTGCGGGTCGGCGTTCAAAAGAGCGTTCCGGTTCTGCTCGATCCACTCGGGTGAGTGCGCCGTCCACTGCCAGTTATAGACCTGCGCGAAGCGCTTGCGGCAGCGTGTCTCGTCGAGGAAGCGCTCCTCCCGGCGCAGGTAGGCTTCCCAGCAGCCGGAGAGGCCGAAGTATTCCTGCATTTCACACAGCGGCAGGATCTGTTCCAGCTCCGGCAGGTGGATCCAGGTGTAACGGAGCGCGCGGAAGAGGATGTAGCCCAACGGGCAGTCTCGTACGCTGAACTCCTGGTCGTAATAGCGGATCTCGTCGTCTGCCCAGAAGGCGTTGTAGGGGATCATATCGATCATGCCGCAGGCCAGGACCGGGCCTGCCTGCCGCGGGTCGAGGCCCCAGTTGATCCAGCAGTCCCGCTCGGTGAGCTCGCCCGGCTCGGACGAGCGCAGCACGTCCTCTCGCAGACGGTCGAACACGCGGATAACGGCGTCCGGGCCGAAGGCCATCTGTGAGCGGATATAGGCCAGAAGCGGAAGTTCCCGCATTTTCTGCATGCGGATCACACCGTTTTCCAGCTCCTGCGGAACCGCCGCGATACCGCGCGCCGCCAGCGTCTGCAGCGTTTCATAGGCGCGGCGAAGCGCGGGGACGCCCTCCGGAAAAAGCGCTTTTTTCTCAACAAGATCGTCCTCGTAGCACACGGTGGCGAAGCCGCGCTCCCGCCCCCGGTCCGCCGAAAGAGCGACCCATTGGACACGGCGCTGCACAGGAGCGGCGTCGCCCTTTCTGTAAAAGGGCGCCAGATAGTAGTTCGCGAGCTGCGGCAGGAGGCCTGCGTGAAGCACCGTGTCGTACAGCGCGCCCTCGTCCGCGATGCGCGTCCGAAGCTGCGGCTCGAATGGAAAGACTCTGTCGCGCACGCTGTCGAGCGCTTCGGCGGAATCGGTATAGATCGCCTGGGCAAAGTCCTGGCCCGGAAGAGGATAGAAGTACTGGCCCGGGACGAGCCCGGCCTGTTCCATGAGCGCGTCGACCGCGCTGCGGGTGAGAAGGCGGCTGCGGCCGTCGGAGAGATTGTCGAAGGGATCGGCACACAGCTCGTCTGCCCCCCCGCAGAGATACCGAAGGCCGAAGCGGTTGCGGTAGCCAGCGAGCAGGACGCCGCCCGGGCGCAGATGCGAAGCGCAGCTTTCGAGCAGCGCGCCGCAGCGGTCGCCGAGCTCTTCGAGCACGTCGACGGTCACGATGCAGTCGTAGGCATCCCGTGTGCGCTCAAGATACGCGAGCGCGTCTTCCTCGAAAACGCGTATGCGCGGCTCGTCCGCAAAGCGCGTGCGCAGGGCCTGGGTACGGACGGGGTCCCGCTCCAGTGCGTCCACCTGCGCGGTGTGCGCGGCGAGAGAGCCCGTCAGCGCGCCGAAGCCCGCGCCGATCTCCAACACGCGCCAATCGGGACGGAAGGGATACCAGCACAGGAGCGCACTGCGCAGGGAGCTCAGGTGATAAAACAGAGAGTATTCATTTTTGCCAGAGATCACGTCGTCGTACTGATC
>JAFUUR010000051.1 GCA_017477695.1 Oscillospiraceae bacterium
AATCTGAATGAAGCATATCCTGATCCACGGCCGCCGCGGGGCGGGAAAGAGCACGATGATCGAAAAGCTGGTCTCGGAGCTTGACGTTCCGGTCTACGGCTTCTACACCCGTACAGTGCGGACCGATGACGAAGGCTATCATCAGATCTATATGTATCCGGCGGGAAGCGTGGAGCGGCCTACCGGCGAGGGTAACCATGTGGGCGACTGCAATACCCGTGAGCGCACTATCAACCTGCAGGTATTTGATACCCTGGGTGTGGAGTATCTGCGCGCAAAGCCGGACGGTATCCTGGTCATGGATGAGATCGGCTTTATGGAACAGGATTCCGAGCGCTTCTGCAATGCGGTGCTGCAGGCCCTGGACGGGGATATACCGGTGCTGGCCGGGGTCAAGGCGGGCATGGACGTACCGTTCCTGCGCCGGGTCCTGGAGCATCCGAAGGTAGAGGTCTATGAATTGAACCCGGATAAGCGGCGGGAGATCTATGAACAGATCCTGCCTCAAGTCCGGAACTGGAACGAGGCGCTGCGCAGCTGCTGAAACACGTCGATTATACTCAGGCGCGGCAGATCCTGTGGGATCTGCCTGTACGCCTTAAAACAGAAGCTTCGCTGTTGGATGAATCCTTGGGGAGGATCATCGCGAAGGACATTTTCGCGCAACTGCCTATGCCGCCCTTTGACCGCAGTCCGTTTGACGGTTACGTTTTCCGCGCGGAGGACGTGCCGGGGACGCTGCGCGTCACCGGCACCCTGGCGGCGGGGGACGCAGAGCTTCCGTCTCTCGAACCGGGTACGGCCCTGCGCATCTTCACCGGTGCTCCGGTTCCGGCGGAAGCCGGCGCGGTAGCCCGGCAGGAGGACACGGAGAGCGACGGCGAAACGGTCACGATCTCAAAACCCTACGTGCCCGGTACCAACATCGTGCGGGCGGGGGAGGACAAGCCGGTCGGCAGCCTGCTGGCCACAAAGGGAACGCGCATCGGCCCGGGGCACTTGGGTGTGCTGGCCTCCCAGGGCCTGTGCCAGATCCCGGTATACCGCGAGCCCAAGGCACTGCTGATTTCCACCGGGTCTGAGGTGGTCTCGCCGGGTGAGGAGCGTCCGCCTTACAGCATCTACAACAGCAGCTACTATTCCCTCAGCGCCTATTTGCAGCGGATGGGTTTTCGCGTGATCCCAGGCGGGATCGTGGAGGATGACCCGGAGATCCTTTTTAAAGCGGTCGAAGCGGCCATGGATTCCGACGCGGATCTGGTGCTCACCACCGGCGGCGCCTCCGTGGGGGACTATGATTTTGCCTTTTCCACAGCGAAGCGCGTGGGAGCGGAGCCCCTGTTCTGGAAGGTGAACATGAAGCCCGGCGGGGCTCTGCTGGCCGCTGTGCGGGGTGAAAAGCTGCTGCTGAGCCTTTCCGGCAATCCCGCAGCGGCGCTGATGAGCATCCTGGTGGTGGCCCAGCCCTATCTGCGGAAGCTTACGGGGATGGATCTGCCTTTGGAGATGCTTCGGCTGCCTCTGTGGAATCCACTGCCCAAGAGCAGCTCCGCCTGCCGGATGCTGCGGGGCAGGCTGCGCATCGAGAACGGCCGGGCGTATTTTGTGGAAAACCCGGGCAGACACAACAGCGATTTATCCTCTTTCGAATGCTGCGACTTGATCGGCATCGTGCCGGGCGGGCGCGGCATGCTGGAAGCGGGGGAGGAGATCGTGGTCCTGCATCTGCCCTACGACGTATGTTGAAGCCATGAGGATAAACGATCAATTCAAAGCGCTGTCCGATCCCGTTACCCTGGATGCGTTCTTGGTCAGCGCAGATGGAACAACGCAGGAAAAACCAAGCGGTGTGGTGCGGGAGCACCTGCTTTCGGTCTTCATCAACGAGCAGAGCGCCATGGAACTGGTCTGCTGCCCGGACCATTTGGCAGAGCTGGTGCTGGGACGCCTCGTTACCGAGGGGATCGTCACCTCCCAAGGGGATATCGACTTTGTGTATCTCTGCGATCAGGGGCTGCGCTGCAGAGTGTTTCTCACCGACTCTGCTGTAAGCATGGAAAAAGCGCCGGAGACGGTGCCCAGCTGCTGCACGGGTAACCGGGTCTTCGTGCGCTTGCCCAAGGCGGAGCTGCAAAAACGGACGCCGTATACATGGAAGGCGGAATGGATCGCAGCGCTGGCTAAGGTATTTGCCGAGGGCACGCCTTTGCACGAGCAGACCCACGGGACCCACAGCTGCATGCTGGCTCGGGAGGACAAGTCCCTGTACTGCTTTGAAGATCTGGGGCGGCACAACGCCCTGGATAAGGCGGTAGGCGCAGCGTTCCGGGATGGTGTGGATCTGCACGAGACCATCCTTTACACCAGCGGACGGATCCCTGTGGATATGATGCAAAAGGTCATCCGCGCCGGGGTCCCTGTGGTCGTCTCCAACGCGGCCCCCACGGACAAGGCGGTCGCCCTGGCGGAGGAATATGGCGTCACGCTGATCTGCCGGGCGAGGCCCGGGCGTTTTCTCGTGTTTACCGGTATGGAATACCGGGTGTGAAACAGGCACCTTTTTTGATGGGAGTTCGCCCACGATATCATCATCCCACCGGGGTTGAAGCAAAAATATCCGGTTTCTGATCAAGAGAGATCAGAAACCGGATATTTTTGCCTATCGGTTATTTCAACAGCTTCAACGCGTCCTCATTCCCAGGCAGCGTCTTAGTCTTTTCGCGCAAGGCGCTTGTACTTGGCGTAGCGCCGGTTGGTGAAGTCCTCCGCCTCGGCGAAGAGCTGCTCGGCTCGCTCGGGGAAGGTACGGGTCAGGGAGGAGAAACGAACCTCGCCCATCATGTAGTCCCGCAGCTTGCCGTTGGGCTCGCCGGAATCCAGGAAGAAGGGGTTCTTGCCTTCCTTCTCGCACTCGGGATCGTAATGGAACAGGGGCCAGAAACCGCAGTCCGTGGCCGCCTTCTCTTCCTCGATGGACTTGCCCATACCCTTCGAGAGCCCATGGTTGATGCAGGGGGCGTAGGCGATGACGATAGAGGGCCCTTTGTAAGTGGCAGCCTCCTTCAGGCACTTGATTGCGTGCTCGGGATTGGCGCCAAGGTTGATCTGCGCCACGTACACGTAGCCATAGTTAGAGAGGATCAGTCCCAGATCTTTCTTGGCTGTACCTTTTCCGGCCGCGGCAAACTGTACGCTGGCGCCCAGAGGAGTTGCTTTGGAAGCCTGTCCGCCGGTGTTGGCATAGAGCTCATTATCCATGACGAGCACATTGAGGTCCAGGCCGGAAGCAATCACATGGTCGAGACCGCCATAGCCGATGTCATAGGCCCAGCCGTCGCCGCCTACCATCCAGACCGCTTTCTTGGTGAGAGTATCTTCTCTGCAGCGGATAAAATCGATATCTTCGCTGGTTTCGGAAGTGGCAGCGATTGCTTCACGAACGGCATCGGAAACCGAAACGGTCAGGTCTTCATCATCACCATGGGACAGCCAGTTGGACAACGCCGTCTTCAAGGTCTCATCGGCAGTAGAATCAATGACTGCCTGGGCATGCCGCTTGGTTTGAGCTCGAAGCTGCGTATCCGCCAGGCCGATGCCCAGGGCAAACTCGGCGTTATTCTCAAACAGGGAGTTGGAGAAGGCAGGACCGAAGCCGCGCTGGTTGACCGTCATAGGGAAGCTGGGAGTGGAAAAACCATAGGCCTGGGAACAGCCTGTGGCATTGGCCACGTACATCCGATCGCCGAAGAGCTGGGTCAGCAGCTTTACATAGGGCGTCTCGCCACAGCCGGGGCAGGCGCCGTTGAACTCGTAGAGAGGCTTTTCAAACTGGCTGCCCTTGGCGGAGAAGCGGCTCATAGGATTCTTCTTCTCACTGAGGGTCAGGCAGTGATCCCAATTGCCCTGCTCGGCGCGGACTTCATCCAGCGGTACCATCCGCAGAGCCTTCTCCTTGGCGGGGCAGACATTCGCGCAGGAGCCGCAGCCCTGGCAGTCCAGTACGCTGACCTGCATCCGGAAGCGGTAGTTTTCAAAGCCCTTGCCCATGGCCTTTTTGGTTACGCAGGTTTCAGGGGCCGCGGCGGCCTCCTCCTCAGTGAACAGGAAGGGACGGATAGCACCATGCGGGCAGACCAGGGAGCAGCGGTTGCAGCCGATGCACTTGGCGGCATCCCAGACCGGGACATTGTCGGCCACGCCGCGCTTTTCAAAGCGGGCCGTATCCGTGGGGAACACGCCGTCGGACTCGGGCAGGAAGGTGCTGACCGGGATCTGATCTCCCCTGGCGCTATTCATAGGGATCAGTACCTCGCGCACGAAGCGCGGCAGGCTTTCATCTGCTGCCTGCACATCATCGGGAAGCTCTGCCCACTCTGCCGGGACTTCGATCTTTACCGCGCCGTTCAAGCCACGGTCGATGGCAGCCAGATTCATGTTGACGATCTTCTCGCCCTTGCGGGAGAAGCTCTTGATCGCGGCGTCCTTCATGTATTGCTCAGCTTCGTCAATGGGCAGGACATTGGCCAGCTTGAAGAAAGCGGCTTGCAGCACGGTGCTGGTGCGGTTGCCCAGGCCGATCTCCTCGGCGATACCGGTGGCGTCTATGGTGTAGAAGTTCACCTTGCGCTCCGCCAGCAGGCGCTTGGCGCGATCGGGAAGATTGGCAAAGAGCTGCTCTCTGTCCCAGTGGGTATTCAACAGGAAGGTCCCGCCGGCCTTGACCTCGCTGACGATATCAAAGCTCTGGATATAGCTCTGCTTATGGCAGGCAACGAAGTCCGCCATGGTCACATAGTAGGAGGAGCGGATGGGTTCATGGCCGAAGCGCAGGTGGCTTCTCGTCAGACCGCCGGATTTCTTGGCGTCATACTGGAAACAAGCCTGTACATATTGATCGGTGTTGTCGCCGATGATCTTGATGGAGTTCTTGTTGGCGCCCACGGTGCCGTCGGAGCCCAGACCCCAGAACTTACAGGAGATAGTGCTCTTGCCGGCGGTGACGATGTTTTCGCCCACCGGCAGGGAGTGATGGGTCACGTCGTCGTTGATGCCGATGGTGAAATGGTTCTTCTGTTCGCCGGACATGTTGTCATATACGGCTTTCAGTTGGGCCGGCGTCGTGTCCTTGGAGGACAGACCATAACGACCACCCAGAAGCGTCAATGTCCGACCGCTTTCCAGAAGCGCGGCGCCGACGTCTTCAAACAGCGGCTCGCCAAGAGCGCCGGGTTCCTTGGTGCGGTCCAGCGCGGTGATGACCTTGCAGGTATCGGGGATCGCGGCCACAAAATGCCTGAGGGAGAAGGGCCGATACAGGTGGACCTGGATCATGCCCACCTTTTTGCCCCGGGCGTTCAGGTAGTCCACCACCTCGTGCAGAGCCTCGCACACAGAGCCCATGGCGATGACCACCTGTTCCGCATCGGCTGCGCCGTAATAGTTGAAGAGCTTGTAGTCCCGCCCGGTCAATGCAGACATCTTCTCCATGTATTCTTCCATAATAACAGGGAAGGCCTCATAAGAGGGGTTGACCGATTCCCGGAACTGAAAACACATATCGTCGGTGCCGTTGATGTTGCGGATGCTCGGGTGCTCCGGGTTCAAAGCCCGGTCCCGGAAGCGATGCAGGGCGTCGCGGTCCAACATTTTTGCCAGGTCATCATAATCCAGCACTTCGATTTTCTGGATCTCATGACTGGTACGAAAGCCATCGAAGAAATGCTGCACCGGCAGATGGCCCTTGATGGCGGCCAGGTGGGCAACCGCGCCCAGGTCCATGCATTCCTGCACGCTGGCCGAGGCGAGTTGTGCCCAACCTGTCTGTCGGCAGGCCATCACGTCCATATGATCGCCGAAGATGGAGACATTGCCCGCAGCCACGCTGCGTGCGGCCACATGCATCACAGCGGGCAACTGCATGCCGGCAATTCGGTACATGGTGGGGATCATCAGCATCAGGCCCTGAGCGGAGGTATAGGTGGTGCCAAGGGCGCCGGTCTCCAGCGCGCCCTGTGTGGCGGCGATGGCGCCGGACTCGGCCTGCATCTCCATCAGCTTCACGGGTGCGCCGAAGATATTCTTCTTGCCTTTGGCGGCCCATTCATCCACATGATTGGCCATAGGGCTGGAGGGAGTGATGGGATAGATGGTTGCGACCTCGGTAAAGGCATAGCTTGCGTAAGCGGCGGCTTCGTTGCCGTCCATAGTCTTTTTAAGCATCATGATCGTTCCTCCCGATTCGTTTATTATCGCAGCAGCGGAAGGCTGCCTGTGAGTTTGTTGATTTTTTTCTTCGGCCCTTCCAAAGTCAGACCATAGTAGATCAGCTCATTTGCGGAAGATTCCTGCATACGAGACAAAAAATCCTCATAGGTATAGGTCTCCTGGGCCACATTGGAGAAGTCGATAACAGAAACATCCGCGTAATCCTCAGTGTAGAGCATACTGCGCAGTTGGTTGATCTTCTCAGTCGAGGCCTTCAGTACGGATACAGGGAATTGGATCAGACCCAGATGGGGATTGCCGTCCGCGTCGTGCGCATCAATGCCAACGATCTCCGGCGCTTTCTTTCCCAGCGATATTCCCATAATTGCCGCAATGTTGGCGATGACGCCCAGCGGCAGGCTGTCGTCTATGATCATCACACATTTTGTCGCTTGTAAATCCATAGGTATCCTCCTTAGAACGCGCAATATATTGCATATTTCTCTTGCATTATAGCAAGTGCGCCGCAGAAAAGTCAATATCCAGAATGCAATATATTGCAAGATTTTTCAACTTGTGCTATACTGCTCTTATCGAAGGGAGGGAAAGACCATGCCTATTCCCGCAAATTACGCCGCACCGGTCTACCTTTCTGCAAAGGACCGGGCTTTTCAGCAGATCCAGGAATGGATCATTGACGGTACTTTGCAGCCGGGGGAGAAAATCAACGACATGGAGCTGGCAAAAGCAATCGGCGTCAGCCGCACACCGGTGCGCGAGGCGCTTCAGATGCTTAGCCTTCACGGTTTCGTATCCATGAAGCCAGGTGTTGCTACGACAATTTGCGACACGGAACCCGGTGAGATCGCCAAACTGTTTCCGCCATTGGCGGCGTTGGAAGGTGTCGCTGCTGAGTTGGCAGCACCGGTCATACAAGCAGAAGATCTTGTTGCGCTGCGGGCATTGAATGAGGAATTTGCAGCCGCGATCCATTCCGGCGATTCCTTTGCCGCACTGAAAGTGGATGAACAGCTTCACGACAGGATCGTTCGTCTCTGTGATAATCGCTATCTGGAAAGCGCCATCGCTCCGATGCAGGCCCATGTGCGGCATCTCTTTTTCCAGCAGGCTGTGATCCTCACGGAAAAATCGATTCATGAACACACGGAGCTGATTGAAGCGCTGGAACGCCACGATGTGGATGAGGCGTCACGCGTAGCCAAGTCCAACTGGCTGCGACCCATTCAGGAATACGCTGCCGCCCATCCGGAACAATAACGCTTGGCTTGAATTTTGTAATACGCATGCAGAGGCCGCGAAGACTGTTGTTCAACAGACTTCGCGGCCTCTGAAAACTATAGATAATAATTGTTTGATTTTCTTTCGCTATGTGTAAAGAGAGAATCACTCTGCCAGAGCTTTTCCCATTTCAAACGCTTTCTGCATTTCCCGGGGAAAGACTGTTTCATGACGTTTTTTCTTGGCCTCGCCGTCAAAGTACCAGGGCCAGTCCGTCTTGCTGTAGTCCTTGAGCTGCAGCGTGTCGCCGCTGATGAGAAGCTCGGTGGGGCCGACGAAACGGCTCAGGACCTGCTGATAGTTCTGCATGAGACGCACGAAATAGGTGTCCGGCGCGTTGCTGGTCATGATAAGCAGAACAGGAATCGGATTGGAATTGCAGCAAGGGACATCTGCATTGTAGGTCAGGTTCTGAAAGATCAGCCTTTCATACAAAGCGCGAAAGGAGGCACTCAGCTCTCCCAAATAATTGGGCGAGCCGATGATCAGGCCGTTCGCCTCACGGATGGCGTCCAAAACCGGTGTCAGTCCGTCGCGGCAGATGCAGTGGCCCTTGTTCTTCTCCCGCTTGCAGCTGAAGCAGGAGATGCAGCCGGTATACTTCTCCAACCGGTATAGATCAAACTTCGCAACGACCGCCCCGGCGGCTTCGGCGCCCTTGGCGGCCTCGGTCACGAGGGTGTCGGTGTTCCAGCCCTTGCGGGGGCTGGCGTTGACGGCGACGATCTTCTTAGGCATGGCTCTTCTCCTCCGGTGCTTTTTTGATTTCGAGTCCCGGCCGGAACGCGTCGGCGATTTTCTCTCCCAGGCCCAGATAGATCCCCTCAGCATGCTCCTTATAATGTGGTCACGGTTTCTTCGATCGGCATTTCTTTTTCAAAGCTTTGTCGATCACGCCTTGTTGAACTTCTCCTTTGGCTGCTTGCATCTCGGGCACTTCCAGTCCTCCGGGAGATCCTCAAAAGTGACGCCGTCATGCTCGGCGGGATCGTAAACGTAGCCGCAGATGGAGCAGACGTATTTGCCGGTGGCCTCCAGCTTGGAGAAATCGACTTCTGCATAGACTGTCGGAACAGGATCGTCCAGATCCATCACGCGCTTGGCCTCGAGGTTTTCGTAACCCTGGGGCGTGTGGGTACCCATATAGACCGTGGGGTGATTGCGGATGAATTCGATGATCCGATCCTGGGTCACCCTGGCCGCGGCCAGGTCGTCGAACACGACGGAGAGTTTGTCCGCGTAAAGCGCCTCGTCGACGTAGGTGATATCGCCGTGGATCATATAGAACAGCCCGTCGTTTTCCACGATCGCGATGCAGTTGCCGTTGGTATGCCCTTTGGCCTTGACCATGCGGATGCCGGAGGCGATGATCTGGGTCTCCGGGAAATTATAGTAAGCGCCATCGCTGAAGACCACGGGGACGATGTTTTCCAGCCCCTGCAGCTCTGCCGCGCCGACCTCGTCGGCGTTGACAAAGATCTGTGCATGGGGGAAGGACCGGAGCTCGCCGGAGTGGTCGCTGTGCCGGTGGGTCAGGATGATCTTCGTCACCTGCTCCGGCTTGTAGCCCAGAGCCGCAAAGGCCTCCATGTAACTGCAGATGTCCTTGCCGGTGTACAGAATGCTCGTCTCATCCGGCACTTCCTCCGGCGTACCGGCGGGCAGGCCCGTATCCACCAGGATCACTTCATCTCCGGTGTCGATCAGATAGTTCTGCAGGCTGCCGCGATAGCGGATCTGAGGATCGAACTTGTCCATTCCTTCCTCACCGCCGAAGACAAAGGGCTGTGCGTAAAATCCGCCCGTCCTGAATTTGACTGCTTTGATCTCCATGATTTCCTCCTTAATAAAACGTTTTTATGACAATGCTTCCAGCATTTGTTCTGCGTTTTCCTTCGGCTTTACGCCGACTTCCAACGTATTAAGCGCTTCCTTCGATACGGTCATCCATTCCTGCGAGCGCGCGCTTCAGCAAGTCCCGCAGCAGGAGCAGCTCCTCCTCCGACAGTGGGATGCAGCCCTGCATCTGCTGAGGAACACGTGTTGCTTTCTCACGCAGCTTTTCACCTTCCTCCGTGAGAGAGAGGAACAGCTGTCGTTCGTTATTGACCGGCCTGGTCCGATGAATATACCCGGACTTATCCAGGCGCTTCAAAAGCGGCGCGAGAGTCCCGGAATTCAGATGGATCTTTTTCCCGAGCTCTCCCTCGGTCATCCCGCCGTGCTCCCAGAGGACCAGCATGACCAGATACTGCGTATAGGTCAGATGCAGCTCTTCCAGCGGTTCCCGGTATTGCCGCACGACCTCTTTGGCGCAGGCATACAGGGGGAAGCAGAGCTGATCCTCCAGACGCGGGCACGCCTCCAGTGCCTGTGTTCCATTCATATTGAGCTGCCGCCTCCTTTTGAAAAGAGGCTGGCGCGCGTCACGCAGCGTCAGCCCCTGTAAACGATCTTTTAATTCTGCTTTTAAAAAGTCACGGTTTCCGGTGCCTCCGTAAAGGAGCTGAAGGTGGCGGTGGCGTTCTTGAAGTACAGCATCTGCATGTTGTCGTCATCCGCACTGTAGGCTCCCTTGAGGCTCGGCAGCTTTTCGAGCATGGCGACCTTGACGTCACGGTCGTCGTCGTTGACGAGTTCACCCGCAACGCGCAGCCACTTGCCACCTTTAAAGGCGCAGATCTCCACCTTGGGATTTGCCGCGATCTGATGGGAAACGGGCTTTACCTTACCGGTCTGGATATACAGCTTTCCGTCGTACAAAAGGGAAGTGCCGAAGGGCCTCACGCGCGGCTGATCGTCCTCCACCGTGGCCAGATAATAGGTATGCGCCTCATCCAAAAACTGGTATACTTTTTCGATTGCTTCCATTTCAGCAGTCTCCTGTTCGTTCCTGTCAGCTTCTTCTGTTCTTGACCCAGAAATGCCACTTGGGGGCCGGAGGCATGGGCTCGTGCTTGATGAGCGCCTTGATGACCCGGCGATGGGTATACAGGCAGCAGGCACAAAGCAGGCAAATAAGGATAGCGATATTTTTCTTCTTCACGTGATTTCCTCCTGTTGATCACAACTGCTGGATGAGCCAGTTCTGCTTGCCGATGCACTCGATCAGATCAAGCTGCTGCTCGCCCCAGTACATATCTTCTTCCTCGTCCTGGTAGTATTTCTTCAGAATGTCAAAGGTGGTGTAGTCCTCACGGGCTTCCTCAACGAGCGCGGCCAGCCAGGCCAGGCCGTTGCGGGAGACCTCCAGATCGTACTTGACCCAATCCACGGGATCCTTGCATACGGGGCCTTCCTTCTTGGCTTCCAGCTTTACCTCGCCGCCCAGATCCAGGATCCGGTCGATGCACTGCTGCACATAGCCGCGCTCCTCCTCGGCGTGCTCGGCGTACTTGTCCGCCAGCTTCGTAAAGCCCTCGCTTGCAAAAACGCGGGACTGGATCTGATGTCCATCCGCCTGCTGGGCCAGATCGGTAACGATGATCTGAAGACCTTCCAAAATCTTTTCCTTAGCCATGTGTGTGAGCCCTCCGTCGTTCTTTTGTATTTTGCGCTTTCTGATTGCGCGCAATCTTAATTACGATTATACAAAAATACGGCGGGAGGTCAACTCAAAATCCAAACAATGTCTCTCATAATGAGACATTGATGAAAAATTCTCTCATGGCTTAGTAAAGGTATTGACGCAGGGGCTCCGGCAAAGCCTGCTCATAAACCTCTGCCAAGAGCTGCGGGCTTTCCTGATCGTGCCCGACGATCCATTCACAGGAGAGCTGGACGGTGCCGAAAACGTAAAGGCGGATCAGCATTTCTGTTTTTCTATCCAGCTCTGATGTGCCGGCAGATTTTAAGACCGCCTGCTTCAGACTTGCATAATTGATCGCCGTCATGTTGCGGACGAAAGCGTCGTAGCCGGTGGTATGAAGCAGGAGATTTGCCAGGTATTCTTTGTGGTCGCTGTAGTAGTTCGCCGCATCGCTCAGCGTCTGCCTCCAGCTCGCTTCGTTGTATGCGATCTGCTCCGTAATACGTTCCAGATCACGGCTGTAGGCCCAGGCGATCAGGTCGTATTTGTCCCGAAACTGCCGGTAGAAGGTAGCGGGGGAGTAACCGCAGTTATCCGTGATCTCTTTGATCGTGATCTTATCAAATGCTTTTGTTTGCGCCAGTTCCCGGAAGGAATCGGCCAGGAGTTCTTTTGCTGTCTTTCGGATCATAACTGTCCCTCGATCGTCTTACGCTGCGTTTCTTTTCGAGTATGCCGGACGGCCCCATCGGGATCGGGATACAGGCTCAACGCTTCAGTAATCAAATTTGTCGATCTCCACACCGGCACAGTAGAGAGCTTTGATCTCCTGAAGCCTGGCGAAGATCTCCGTTTGACAGTGGGCCTGCTGCAGTTCAGGCGTCGTCCAGCTTTCCACCAGAAGGAGATCATCCGGATCGGCCGCGGCGAAGTAATAATCATACCGGCGGTTGCCGTCTTCTCCCAGCGAGTTGTCTCTCATGCCAAGCTCGCAGATCGCCTGATAGAAAGCCTCCCGCTGACCGGGCTTGCAGTGATAAGTCACATTCCAGGTTAACATGCGCATTCCTCCTTTTCCCTTATTCTACCATCAAAAGGCATAGATGAAAATACCGAATTTCGCATAAAAGGCGCATCTTTTTCAATGCAGCCTGCAGATCGTCCAAATGATTGACAAGAGGCTGCGCGATTGATCTCTGATGAGCCATCGAAAACCGACAGCGGGTACTCCTCATTTGGCGTACCCGCTGTCGGTTTTCGTTATGAATGGATAGACCTTTTTGCTCTATCGAATACATTCCATAGATAAACTACGGTTCCATTCCGCTTTCCGGCGCTTCATCGTCAAGAAGTAGCCGACGCTCCGCTTTTTACAAGACGCCGGCTTTTTCCATGGCCTGCTTCAAATCGGCGATGATATCCTCCGCATCCTCCAGACCGACGCTGAAGCGGAAAAAGCCTTCCCGGTAAACAGCCGGATAATGGGGCAGCTTGTCGCTGCTTTTGTCGTAGTAAACGATCAGACTCTCAACATCTCCGAGAGAGACTGCGTGGGTCACAAGCGTGAGGGAATCCAGGAGTTTCTGATGCACAGCCTCATCTCCGGCGATGTCGAATGCAATCATACCGGAATACTGCCCGTTCATATAACGAACGGCACGCTCGTGCTGCGGGTGGCTCTCCAGCCCGGGATACCACACAAAACGCACGGCGGGGCAGGTCTCAAGCCAGCGCGAGACCGTGAGCGCGGTCTCGCTGTGCTGCTTCATGCGCAGGGGAGCGGTGACAAGACCGCGTGCGATCAGCCAGGCGTTAAAGGGACTCAGAATGCCGCCGTAATTGACCATGGCCAGTTCTTTTATCTGCTCGAGCAGCGCCCGGCTTCCCAGCACACAGCCGCCGAGTGAATCGCCATGGCCGTTGATATACTTGGTCATGCTGTGGATCTCCAGATCCGCTCCATGGCGGAGAGGATAGAGGCTGATCGGGCCCGCAAATGTGGCGTCCACGCTCATGAGCGCCCCGGCAGCGTGGGCGATCTCTGCGATGGCTTCAAGGTCGCTGATCCCCGTCGTGGGGTTCCCCGGCGTCTCAACGTGGATCAGCTTCGTGTTCGGGCGCACCGCGGCGCGGACCGCCTCGGTATCCGTGGTGTCCAGCAGGGTGACCTCAATGGCGTACTTTTCAGGCAGATACTTCCGGAAGAGGAGGTTTGTCGCGCTATAGCAGACCTCGGAGACGATCGCGTGATCCCCGGAGTTCAGAAAAGTCGTGAACACTGCTGCCAGTGCGGCTACACCGCTGGCAAATACCGCTCCGTCCTCGGCCCCGATCAGCGCACAGAGCTTATCCTGCAGCACCATCTGATTGACGTTTCGGTTGCGCTGATAGATATTGCTGTTTATCCCGCTCCAGTCCACGGGCGTGCCATCCGTCGGGATGCGGTAGTTTGAGGTCATGTAAATGGGCTCGTTGATCGCGCCGAAAGCGTCGTCCTTTCGCGTCCCGCCGTGGACGGCGATCGTTGTGCTGCGCTGCTTTTGATCCATATTTGTCCCTCCTGTGATCGATCGGCAAAGAGCTTTCTTTCCAAATCAGCATAACACGGATCGAACGATTTGAAAAACAAATAGTTTTGATAGAATTGATCAATATTACTGATTGCTTTTCTGAGCCCTCCGCAGTATACTCGAAAGGGGGATGATCGTATGGAGATCCGCAATCTGACAACGTTTCTGAAGGTAGCGGCGTTGAGGAACTTTACGCATGCGGCCAAGGCACTGGGCTATTCCCAGTCAAACGTCAGCGCTCAAATCGCTCAGCTTGAAGAGGAGATCGGCGTGCCTCTCTTTAACCGCATCGGGCGGCAGGTCAGCCTGACGCAGTTCGGTGAGGAGCTTCTTCCCTATGCGCAGCAGCTTTGCTCCATAGCCGTAAAAATGGAAAATCTGACGAAGACGGAAGCGTTCCTCGGCGGTACCGTGCGCGTTGGTCTGACGGACTCTATTTCGGAGCTTCTGCTGGAGGATGCGCTTTTGGCTTTCCATAAACGCTTCCCGCACGTCCAGGTGGAGATCTCACTGGACACGACGGAGATGCTGTTGGAGCGTCTGAAAAAAGGAGAACTGGACGCCGCCTGTGTGATAACCGTCCCTCTGCCGGCAACGGAATGGACGATCTGGGCCGAACATTTGATTTCCATTGTTATCGCGGCAAATCCGGGACTCTCGTTATGTGCGAAAAGCAAATGCACTTTGGAGGAATTGATCAGACAAAAGCTGGTGCTTATGGAGACTTCGGCGCCCTACAGCCTGCAGTTTGAAAAGGCGCTCGCGGAGCAGCATCTGGAATGTCGGCCGGTATTCCGGCTTCAAAGCGCACAGACGGCAGTGCACATGATCCAGCAGGGGCCTTTTGCCACGGTCCTGCCATACTACGCGGTCAAGGCTGCGCTTGGCGACGGGAGCGCAAAGCTCGTGAACGTCCCGCGTGGAAGGAGCAGCAGGCTGTGCAGACCGTGCTGCATCGCAGCCGCATGTTGACGCCGCAGCTCGCAGGCCTCCTGGAGGAGCTGGAACGGTCTTTGGCTCGATTGCTGGATGAGAATACAGTGCGCGACAAATAAGATCGAATACGTACCGCTTCGCGGGCTTTCTTTGAAACGCCTGAAGACTGACTTGCTTTGTGCGGGCTGTTGTGATATGATACGGCAGAACTCAATATTGACGCCCGCTGCCACCGGGTAGCGGGAAGCGCGTCGATTCTTTATCGTTAGGTCTGTGGAGATAAAGAACCGGCGCATTTTTATTCCAGGAGGAGAAAAATGCATTGGATCATGTTGGTTTTGGCGGGGATATTTGAAGTTTCCTGGGCCTGTGCAATGAAATACTCCGAGGGTTTTACAGTGGCAATCCCAACGGTGATCACGGCGGTGGGCTACATCGCCAGCGCTGTCTGCCTTTCGCTGGCCCTGAAGCAGATGCCGCTGGGGACGGCTTATGCCATGTGGACAGGCTTTGGGATCATCGGTACCTCCGTCCTGGGAATGCTCCTGTTTCAGGAAAAAATGACCGTTCCGCAGATCGTCTGCATCCTTATGATCGTGATCGGGATCGCCGGGTTAAAGCTGCTGACCGGAGAATGAACAGGCTCCGGGATAAGAGCCGGCTCGCGTTTGCGATTCAAACAGCGTCCCACGGAAGCGGAGATGTTGAGGCGCAGACCACCAAAGAGTAAGTGGACGCCAAATAATTTGCGCGGGGTTTATACCCCGCGCAAATCATTTATAAACGATATAACGTTTTCCTTGATGCCGTTTCCAAAGAAACGCTTCCGGGAACGGCACCATTATTTGCCTGTTTTCTCCCACGGGATCGAGTGAAAACCCGGCGGGATCATCGGTGATATACGACCTGGCCGTTTATGATGGTGATGTACGCTTCGCCGCCGATGTTGGCGAGGGGGTCGGCGGTCCAGACGACAACGTCGGCGTCTTTCCCGACCTCCAGACTGCCCACGCGATCTTCCACGCCCAGGCTTATGGCGGGGTTGATGGTGATCGCTTTCCAGGCTTCTTTTATATCAAGGCCGGAATTCACGGCAAGACCTGCGCACATGGGCAGATACCGCAGCGGGATCACAGGCGCGTCCGTGATGATGCTCACCAGCAGGCCGGCTCGATTCAGAACGCCGGGGGTCGTAAAGCTCTTGTTGGCCAACTCGATCTTGGATTTGTGCCCGAGCGTCGGCCCGATGAAAACGGGAAAACCTTCCTCAGCCAATTCATCTGCGATCAATTCGCCGTCTGTGCAGTGATCCAGCGTCGCCCTGAGACCAAACTCTTTGGCAATGCGAACAGCGGTGAGGATATCATCCGCCCTGTGGCAGTGGCATTTCAAAGGGATCTCTCCGGCAATGACGGGGAGCATGGCCTCCAGCTTCATGTCGAAGGCGGGGTCTTTCCCGGCGGTTTTATCCTCGTAATAACGTCTCGCCTTGAACAGCAGCTCGCGGAGCAGGGCCGCCGTTCCCATACGCGTCATCGGCGCCTTGCCGCCGTTTTTACCGTAACAGCCCTTGGGGTTTTCACCGAAGGCGCACTTCATGGCGGCGGGATCCTTCAAGACCATTTTATCTACACGTTTCCCGTGCAATTTGATGACGGCAAAAGTACCGCCCACCACGTTGGCGCTTCCGGGGCCGGTACAGGCGGTCGTCACACCGCCCGCGACAGCGTCGGCAAGGCCCTGATCGAGCGGATTGATGGAATCGATCGCACGCATTTGCGGCGTGATGGGGTCAACCATTTCATTGAAATCCGCACCTTCCCAACCCATAGCCTCATTGTCCAGACCGACGTGGCAATGGGCGTCGATGCAGCCGGGCGTTACGAGACGGCCCTCCGCGTCGATCACGTCGGAACCTTCCGGCGGCGCGATCTCCGCACCGATGGCGGCGATCTTGCCCTCGTCGATCAGCAGACAGCCGTTATTGAGCTCTTCACCGACGATCGGCAGAATGTGCGCGTTTTTGATAAGCAGCATTTTTCAGACCTCGCGTTGTCTTTTTCATCAGAGTCTACTGCAGCTACGGCAGTTGCGAACTGTGATCAATGAAAGTATAGCACGATGTTCGGCTCGATGCAATGCAGGAGATCAGAATGATAATTATGCAAAAGGAACATTGATGAAGGGCGGTATAAGCATGGCAAAGCCGCTGCGGAACGAAGAGGAAAGGATCGCTTATTGTCCACGAATAAAAAACACTTGTTTTTTGCGCCATAAAGTGTATAAACAAACATAGCTATTACTTCTGAAATAATACTATAAGATAAAAGACAAAAGACATTTGGCCTATATGATCGGGCCGTATCATTTTTATATTATTATTCAAAAGAATAAATAATTAAATAAAAAAGGAGAAGAATGATGAAACGTTATCTTGCGCTTATCCTCACACTTGTCATGGCTCTCTCTCTGCTTACGGCCTGCGGCAGCAGCAGCGGGACCGCCACTGCGGGCACGACGGCAGGGGCGGCAAGCGCTTCCGGCAGCGCGAAAGGAAAAAGCAAAGAGGTCCTTCGCGTCGCAGCGAATGCCGAGGCGTCTACGCTCGATCCCTCTCAGACGACGGACGCGTCTTCCCAGCAGATCTTCAACAACATTTTCGAGACGCTGGTATACGAAGACGAGGCACAGAACATCGTAGGCAAGTTGGCCGAGAGTTACGAGCAGGTGGATGACATCACCTACGTGTTCCATCTGCGCAAAGGCATCATGTTCACCAACGGCGAAGAGCTGAAGGCCAGCGATGTCGTCTTTACTTACACGCGCGACGCCGAGTCTCCCAAGACCGCTTCCTATTTCCGCGACGTGGCTTCCGTCACCGCTACGAGCGATTACGACGTGGAGATCGTGCTGAGCAAGCCCTCCGCTCCCTTCCTGGCCGGACTGACCTTCCCCTCCACCGCCATCGTCAATGAGAAGGCGATCAACGAGGCCGGCGAGAATACCGGTACGCAGCCTGTCGGCACCGGCCCCTACAAGCTCCAGTCCTGGGACAAGGGCGTGAAGCTCGTACTGGAACGCAACGAGGAGTACTGGGGTGAGAAGCCTGCCTTCCGCACCGTGCAGGTCGTCGCCGTTCCCGAGGGGACCAACCGCACCATCGAGCTGGAGAGCGGCAACGTGGATATCGCTCTTGAGATCCCCGTGACCGACCTCAGCCGTGTTCGCGACACGGAGGGGCTCCAACTGCTTGAGCAGCCCGCGCGCGCCACCACGCTGCTGGGCATGAACTGCAGCAAGGCGCCGCTGGATGACGTCCGCGTTCGCCAGGCGATCTCTCACGCGCTGGACGTGCCCACGCTTGTCCAGGCGATCAAGGGCGATACTGCGGAGATCGCCTACAGCGAGATCAGCTCCAACATGAAGTACTACAAGGAGATCACGGCTTCCCACGACTATGACGTGGAGAAGGCCAAGGCCCTTCTGAAAGAAGCGGGCTATGAAGACGGCTTCGAGATCTCCGTCCTCTGCGACGAAAAGAAGGAGAACCTGGACGTGGCCACAATCGTGCAGCAGCAGCTGCAGGCTGTGGGCATCAAGGTGAAGATCGACACCATGGAGTTTGCGACCATGTGCGCCGAGGCCTACGCCGGCAATTCTCAGATGTTCATCGTCGGCTGGGGCAGCGGCACCATGGATCCCGATACGGTCCTGTTCAACTGCTTCCACTCCTCCAACGCCGTGGACGGGGGCAACAACTGGGCCCGCTTTGTCAATGCGAAGGCCGATGAGCTCCTGGAGCAGTCCCGCGTCGTCTTCGACGATGCCGAACGCGCCGCAGTGTATGGCGATATCCAGGATCTGCTGGCCGAGGAATGCCCCTGGATCAACCTGTGGGTGCGCAAGTACTTCGTTGGTATCGGCGGCAACGTGGACTCCATGGTCATGGACCCCAACAGCTGCTACTCCTATTACAAAGTCAAGTGATACATTTGTTTCTTCCGGGAGGTGCGGCATTGCATGATGCCGCACCTCTATTGATTATTTCCGGCCGGAGGATTTTCGATGATTAAATATATAGTAAAGCGTGTCCTGTACCTGATCCCGGTCATGCTCCTCGTGACGCTGATCGTGTTTTTCCTGATGTCCATTACCCGCGGCGACCCTGCCCGGATCGTGGTAGGGGAGTCTGCGTCCCTTGAAGAAGTGGAAGCCATGCGGGAGTCGATGGGCCTCAACGACCCATTTTTTATCCGATATCTGCGTTACGTGCGCGATCTTTTCCTGCACGGGGATCTGGGTACGTCGTATAAAAGCGGCCTGCCCGTCATGAAGGAGATCACCAGCGCGCTGCCTTCTACGATACGCCTGTCCCTGGCGGCCATTATCATAGCGATCCTCGTGGGGATCCCCATCGGCATTATTTCCGCCACCAAACAGTACTCTCTGTTCGATAACTTCACGATGATCCTGGGCCTGATCGGGATCTCCATGCCCGTTTTCTGGCTGGGCCTGCTGCTGATCCTCTTCTTCTCCGTGAAGCTGGGCTGGTTTCCGCCTTCGGGCCTCACCAGCTTCCGCCACGTGGTCCTGCCCGCCTTCACGCTGGGCACGCAGTCGATCGCCGTTTTCGCCCGCATGACCCGTTCCAGCATGCTCGAGGTCATCCGGCAGGACTACATACGTACCGTCAGAGCCAAGGGCCAGTCGGAGACCCGCATCACGATGGATCACGTGCTCAGAAACGCGCTCGTCCCCATCGTCACCGTGGTGGGCATCCAATTCGGCAACCTGCTGGGCGGCGCGGTGCTCTGTGAGACCATCTTTTCCATCAACGGCGTAGGCCGCCTCATGGTAGATGCGATCAAGCAGCGGGATTTTCCCGTCGTGCAAGGCGGCGTTCTGTTCATTTCCCTGGCGTTTTGCTTGATCAACCTGATCATTGACATCGTGTATGCCTTTCTTGATCCGAAGATCAAGTCTCAGTACAAGTAGCAAGAGGGTGGGAAAATGAAGCAGACGAAAGAAAAACGATACAGCTTTGCAAAAGAGACATTCGCACGCCTGATGAAAAACAAGCTGGCGGTGTTTGGCCTGTTCGTGCTCTGCGTGCTGGTGCTGACCGCCGTCTTTGCCGACCATATCGCGCCGTACGCCTATGACGAGATGGATCTGCTCAACGCCTATCAGTCGCCGGGCAGCGGGCACATCTTCGGCACGGATGAGTTTGGCCGCGATATCTTCAGCCGCGTGGTCTACGGATCCCGGATCTCTCTGAAGGTCGGCTTTATCGCCGTGGGCATCTCTGTGGTCGCGGGGGGCCTTCTGGGCGCTGTCGCCGGGTATTACGGCGGCTGGACGGATAATCTGATCATGCGCGCCATGGACGTGATCATGTCCATACCGGCTACGCTGCTGGCCATCTCCATTGCGGCGGCACTGGGCGCCGGGCTCACGAATCTGATGATCGCGACGGGCATCGCTTCGATACCCACGTACGCCCGGATCGTCCGCGCGTCGGTGCTGGGGATCAAGGAGCAGGAGTTCGTGGAGGCCGCCAGAGCGGTGGGGACCCGGGACTTTACCATACTGTGCAAGCATATCCTGCCAAACTGCCTGGCGCCGATCATCGTACAGGCGACCCTGGGTGTCGCGTTTGCGATCCTGACGGCGGCCGGCCTGAGCTTCATCGGCCTCGGCATCGAGCCTCCTACGCCGGAGTGGGGCGCCATGCTCTCCAATGCCCGGACCTATATTCGCGATTACTCCTATATGTGCCTGTTCCCGGGGCTTGCCATCGCCATCACGATCTTCAGTCTGAACGTACTGGGCGACGGACTTCGGGACGCACTGGACCCCAAGCTCAGACAGTAAAGAAAGGTTGCAGAGCGCATGAAAGATTTTTTGAGGATAGAAGGCCTGACAGTAGAATATCGCTCTGGCAATCGCCGCGTCCATGCGGTGAACGATCTTGACCTGCAGGTGGGCGAGGGTGAGGTGCTGGGCTTCGTGGGAGAAACCGGCGCCGGGAAGACGACGACGGCGCTGAGCATTCTCCGAATCCTGCCCGATCCGCCGGCCAAGGTGCTCGGCGGAAAGGTGATCTTTAAGGATAAGGATATTTTCGGGCTGAGCGAGCGGGAAATGCGCGCGATCCGCGGCGAAGAGATCGCCATGATCTTCCAGGATCCCATGACCTCGCTCGATCCGGTGAAGACCGTCGGCGACCAGATCTGTGAGATGATCCTTCTCCACCAGCGCTGTTCCAAAAAAGAAGCCTGGCAAAAGGCGGGGGACATGCTGGAGACCGTGGGGATCGACCGTGAACGGGCGAGCGAATATCCTCATCAGTTCTCCGGCGGCATGAAGCAGCGGGTGGTCATTGCCATCGCGCTCTCCTGCAAGCCGGCTCTTCTCATCGCGGACGAGCCGACCACCGCGCTGGACGTGACGATCCAGGCGCAGATCCTGGAGCTCATGAAGGAGCTGAAGAAGCAATACCAGTCTTCCATGATCCTGATCACGCACGATCTCGGGATCGTCGCCGAGATCTGCGATAACGTTGCCATCATGTACGCGGGCAGCGTAGTGGAATACGGCAACGTTTTCGACATCTATAAGGATCCGCGTCATCCCTACACCCAGGCGCTGTTTGATTCCATCCCGGACGTACACAGGGACCAGGATCGGCTGAAGGTGATCACCGGCCTGCCGCCGGATCCCACCGACATCCCTTCCGGCTGCCCGTTCCACCCCCGCTGCCCCCATTGTACCGAACGGTGCAAAACGGAGAGACCGGAGGCTGTGTATCTGAACGAAACGCACTGGGCCAGATGCATCCAGGCCCGGGAGGAGGGGAGGAACGACAATGGGTGAACCGTTGTTGGAGGTTCGGCATCTCAAAAAGTATTTCCCGACGAAAAAGGGCTTGCTCTACGCCGTCGATGACGTGAGCTTTTCCATCGAAGAGGGCAAGACGCTGGGCCTGGTAGGCGAATCCGGCTGCGGAAAGTCGACGACCGGCCGCGTGATCCTGCGCCTCCACGAAGCCACCGGCGGGGAAGTCCTTTATCGGGGGAAGAACATCCTGGAGCTCAGTCCCCGTGAGATGCGGGAAATGCGCAAAAAAATGCAGATCGTTTTTCAGGACCCGTATTCCTCGCTGAACCCGAGACTGAGCGTAAAGGGGCTGATCGAGGAATCTCTGCGTCAACAGAATCGGGGGATGCGCTCCGCCGAGAGAGAGAAAAAGGTACTGGAAATCATGGACATGGTAGGCCTGGAACGCCGCCTTGCCCATTCCTATCCGCATGAGCTTGACGGCGGCCGCCGCCAGCGCATCGGTATCGCACGGGCTCTGATCCTGGAGCCCGAGTTCGTCGTGCTGGACGAGCCCGTTTCCGCGCTGGACGTCTGCGTCCAGGCGCAGATCCTGAACCTGCTCATGGATCTTCAAAAGGAGCTGAAGCTCACCTATCTGTTTATCTCCCACAATCTGAGCGTGGTGAAGCATATCAGCGATGAGATCGCCGTGATGTATCTTGGCAAGCTTGTGGAGATGGCCGATCATGAGACCATCTTCAACGCCCCGCAGCATCCCTATACGAAAGCCCTGCTTTCGGCGATCCCC
>JAFUUR010000001.1 GCA_017477695.1 Oscillospiraceae bacterium
GCCCGTCCGGCAAGCCAGCCGGCACGTCCCGCGGCCGCGCCCAAGCCCGCCGCTCCGGCGAAGAAGCCTGCCCCCGCCGTGGAGGACGAGTTCTCCCTGGACGATATCCTGGCGGAATTCAAGTAACAGCATATACGATGGAAGAGGATATCCTCTTACTCACAGCGGAGGAGAGCGGCGAGCGGATCGACGCTCTCCTTGCGCGCACTATGGAGGGCCTGTCCCGCAGTCAGGCGCAGCGCCTGCTGGAGGCGGGCGCCGTCCTGCTCAACGGCATGCCCGCGAAGAAGAACACGCTCTCCCGCGCGGGGGACCTGCTCGAGGTCCGGATGCCCGCCGCGGAGGACGTGCCGCTGCTCGCGCAGGACATCCCGCTCGACGTGGTCTATGAGGACGGCGACGTGATCGTCGTCAACAAGCCGCGGGGTCTGGTGGTCCACCCGGCGCCCGGCCACCCGGACGGGACGCTGGTCAACGCCCTGCTCTTCCACTGCGGGGCTTCGCTGTCCGGCGTAGGCGGCGAGAAGCGGCCCGGCATCGTCCACCGGATCGACAAGGACACCTCCGGGCTCCTGATCGCCGCGAAGAACGACTTTGCTCACCGGGCGCTCGCCGCCCAGCTGGCGGACCGCAGT
Source organism: Oscillospiraceae bacterium (assembly GCA_017477695.1). Taxonomy (GTDB): domain Bacteria; phylum Bacillota; class Clostridia; order Oscillospirales; family Oscillospiraceae; genus Limivicinus. The sequence continues at coordinate 636 of JAFUUR010000001.1, forward strand.
CTGTCCCGGATCTACGAGGCGGTCGTCCGCGGCGGCTTCCGGGAGGATCGCGGCACGGTGGACCGGCCGATCGGCCGCCACCCCGCGGACCGCAAGCGCATGGCCGTTACGGAAAAGCACGCCCGCCCGGCGGTCACGCACTGGGAGGTGCTCGCGCGCTATCAGGGCTATACGCACGTGCGCTGCCGGCTCGAGACCGGGCGCACCCATCAGATCCGCGTGCACATGGCCAGTATCGGCCACCCCCTGCTGGGGGACGCCGTTTACGGCGCGCCCTCCCCGGAAAAGGGATTGGAGGGTCAGTGCCTTCACGCGCGGGAGCTGAAGTTCATCCACCCCCGCAGCGGGGAGCCCGTCCGGCTCACGACGCCGCTGCCGGACTATTTCACGGGCGTTCTGTCCCGCCTCGGGCCCGCTATCGGATAAGGAGGTTTTTCTATGACAACCAAAGACGTTTCCCGCCTCGTGGTCCTGGCCGTCGTGGTCATCATCTGCGTGTCCATCCTCTTCCGCCTGATCACCGGCGCCATCAGCCTGGTCAGCGGGCTGGCCAACGCGGTCCTCGGGATCGTGGTGGTCGTCGCCCTGGTGTTGATCGTGCTGTGGATGTTCCACTACGCGAAAAGCATTGGCAAGAAAAAGTGAACAGCAAAAAGCAGGCGCCCGGCCGGGCGCCTGCTTTTTGCTTGATATTGGCTCAGTAGTTTTCTTCGCGCAGCTCGAAGTAGGCCTGCGGATGGTTGCAGACCGGACAGACCTCGGGGGCCTGGGTCCCGATCACAAGGTGCCCGCAGTTGCGGCACTCCCAAACCTTCACGCCGCTCTTTTCAAAGACCGTCTTGGCCTCGACGTTGGCCAGCAGCTTGCGATAACGCTCCTCGTGGTGCTTCTCGATGGCGCCGACGCCGCGGAACTTCTCCGCCAGCTCGGGGAAGCCCTCTTCCTCGGCCTCTCTGGCCATACGCTCGTACATATCGGTCCACTCGAAGTTTTCGCCCTCCGCCGCGTGCAGGAGGTTTTCCTCGGTGGTGCCCAGCTCGCCCAGCTCCTTGAACCAGAGCTTGGCGTGCTCCTTCTCGTTTTCCGCCGTCTTCAGAAAGATAGCCGAGATCTGCTCATAGCCCGCCTTCTTCGCCACGGAGGCAAAGTAGGTGTACTTATTGCGCGCCTGGGACTCGCCCGCAAAGGCTTCCCACAGGTTTTTCTCGGTCTTGGTGCCTGCATATTTATTCGCCATGTCGTTTCTCCTTTCGTGATATCGGGTCCATCGCCAATATACCATATTTTGCGGCAAAGTCAATGAAATATGCCCTGTGGGAGGCGGATCGCGGGATCCGCCTCCCTTCGCGGTTCGTTCACTTCACGACCTGCAGCTTGAAGCTCACGCTCCTGCCGCTGCCGTCGCTGCTCGTCGCCTTGATGGTCGCCGTCCCCGCCTTCTTCAGCGTGATCGCTCCAGTCGCCGCGTCGATCGCCGCGACCTTCGCGCTGCTGCTCGTCCACTTCACGCCCTGCAGCGCACCCGCATCCCCGTTCGGGAATACGGTCGCCGTCACCGTCGGCGCTCCGTTTCCGGTCAGCGACACCTTCACCGTCCGGTTGTTCAGCGTCCGCCCGTCGGCCGCGTCCCGGATCGTGACGCCCGTCGCCGCAGGGTAGACCCGCAGCGTCAGCTCCGCCGCCGCGCCCGAGCCGTCCTTTGCCGTCGCCGTGATCGTCACGTCCGTCTGCCGGTAGACCGTCTTCGCCGTCACTTTTCCGGACGCGCTCACCGCAGCCGCGGTCGGATCGCTGCTCGTCCAGCTCACCGCCTTGCTGCTCGCCGTCGCCGGCTGCACCGCCGCCGTGAGCTGCAGGCTCTTCCCGGATACCACCCGGGCTTCGCCGCCGCCCTTTACGCCGAGCGTCACGCTCTGCGCATAGTGCAGACCCTTCACCGTCACCTTCGCGCTGAGCTTTCCGCTCTTCGCGGTGATCGTCGCCGTCCCGGGCTTGAGCAGGCGTACCTGCCCGTCGCCGTCCACCGTCGCGACCTTCGCGCTGCTGCTGCTCCAGGTCACCGCCTGTTCGCCGTAGCCGCCGTCCGCCGTCCGGTAGATCGCCGCGCCCAGCGAGAGCGTGCCGCTCCCGTCCAGGTCCACGGCCAGCGTCTGCCCGGTCACGTTATCGCCCGCGCACAGGACGCCGAGCGTCTCGTCCTTCGCCGGCAGGATGCTGAGCGTGAAGCTCTCCCGCACGCCGCTGCCATCCTTCGCCGCCGCCGTGATCGTCACCGTCCGCGTCTCGTACACGGCCTTTGCCGTCACCTTCCCGGACGCGCTCACGGTCGCCGCCGTCGGGTCGCTGCTCGTCCAGCTCACCGCCTTGCTGCTCGGCGCCGTGCCGTCCGCCGCGAGCAGATTCGCCTTGACCGTCATGCTCTTTCCCGCGCGCAGCGTCTCCGCGTGCTCGCCGAAGCTGAGCGTCGACGCCCACTTCCCGATCTGCACCTTCACGCTGCCGCTCTTCTTGCTGCCGTCCGCCGCCGTGTACCGGATCGTCACCGTCCCGGCCTTCCTGGCCGTCACCAGTCCGTCCGCCACCGTCGCGATCTTCGTATCGCTGCTGCTCCACGTTCCGCCCTGCTGCGCCTCTTCCGGCAGCACGGCCGCGCTCAGCCGCAGCTCCGGCGACGCCCCGGCCAGATCCAGATGCAGCGTCTCGCCCGCGGCGAGCGTCGTGCCGTCCCGGCTAAGGCGCACCGCCTGCGCCGCAGGATAGAGCTCGATCTCCACCGTGTGCCGCCGCGTCGGCGCCGCCTTCACGGCGGCCGTGACCTCGATCGTCACCGGCTCGTACACCGCCCGCGTCGTCAGCTTGCCCGCCGCGCTGATGCTCGCGTACGGGATCGACGCGTCACTCAGCGTCCATACGACGCCGCGCTCCGTCAGGCTCTTGTTCGCGGCCACGTCCGTCTTGAGCGTCACCGCCGCACCGCCGCGCAGCGCCTCCGGCGCGTTCAGGATCGTGATCCCCTGCGCCAGCCGCGCAAACTTCACCGTCAGCTTCGCGCTCTTCTTGCTGCCGTCCGCCGCCGTCGCCGTCAGCGTGACGCTGCCCGTCTTCTTCGCTCCGCTGATGGTCACGCTGTCGCCGTCGACGGTATACGCAGCGTACGCGCCCTTCTTGTCTCCGATCGTCCACGTCACGCCGCCCTCGCTGCCCTCCGGCACCGTATAGGCGCTCACCGTGAGGCTGCTCAGCGCCGGGTCGTTCAGGTCGTAATACACCGTGCTGACCGTCTCGTCCCCGAGCCGGAACTTCACTCCGCTCGCGTTCGGGATGATCCGCACCTCGTGCTGCGCGACGACGCCGTTGTTCTCCGACGCCGCCTGCACCGTCACGCGCTGCAGCGCCGTCACCTTCTTCGCCGTCAGCAGTCCGTTCCCGTCCACGCTCGCGTAGCTTCCGCCGCTGATCACCGTCCAGGTGATCGGCCCGTCGTACAGGCCCTCCGGCTCGATCTGCGTGCCCAACTGCAGCTTCTTCCCGGTGCGCACGCTGTCCGCTCCCGTGATCGTCAGGTAGAAGGGCACCACGTCCAGCTCCACCGCGTCGTACGCGCGCGTCCCATCCGTCGCCTCCGCGCAGATGGTCACGTGCCCCGCGCCCGTCGCCGTGAACAGGCCGTCCTCCGTGAGGGTGCCCTCTCCCTGGCTGCTGCGCAGGTACCACCGCACCTCCTGGCTCGCCTCCGCGGGGTACACCGTCGCCGTGAGCTGCAGCGTTTTCCCCAGCAGCAGCTTCTCTGCCGCGCCGCTGATCTCCACGCGCTGCGCGTACACCGTATCGTCCGGCGTCACCGTGAGCTGCACCGTCGTGCTGATGCTGCCGGTGTAGTCCCCGCGCCCGGTCGCCGTCACGGTGACGAGGTCGTCCTCGTCCCGTTCAAAGAGCAGGGTATAGTCCTTGTTCTCCGTCAGCTCCGTGCCGTCGTAGTACACGTGCACGCTGAGCTGCGCGCCGCCCTCGCTGCTCTCCGCGCGGATCTCGCCGTCGGCCAGATCCCGGTTGGACAGGCCGAAGGCCACGAGCTGCGGCGTGTCCGTGCTGACGCGCGGGACGTAGTCCAGCGCCAGGCTCCCGTCGGTCTCCGCCGCGGCCTGCGCGATATACAGGAGGTTGCCCGCCGTGAGCAGGACGCTCTCGTCCGTGCTCTTCACCGCGAGGATCACGTACTCCGCTCCGGGCACGAGCCCGCTGAACGCGGCGCGGTGCATGCTGCCGGCAAGGCTCCAATCGCCGCTGTAGGCGGCCACCGGGTCCGCGTGCAGGACGCCGTCTTCTCCGCTCTCCTCCGGTTCCCCGGCTTCCGGCTCCTCCGCGGGCTCCTCGCCCGGTTCGGGCGTCTCCGGCGCGGCGGGCTCTTCCGGTCCTTCACCCGGTCCTTCGCCGGGCTCGTCTCCGGGTCCTTCACCCGGCTCGTCACCCGGTTCGTCGCCCGGTTCGTCGCCGGGTCCTTCGCCGGGCTCCTCCGCGGATCCGTCCGCGGGCTGCTCCTCCGGCGCCTCAAGCTCCACCGCGTTGGGCGACAGGCCGAGGGTCGTCATGTCCAGATCCCCGTCGCTGCAGTGCACGGTCAGCGCATACAGTACGTCGTTCCCGCTGCCGATGCTGACGGCCTGCCACTGCGCAGCCGTCCCGCGGTAGTACAGATCGGTCAGCGAGCTGCAGCCGGAGAAGGCGCTGCTGCCGATGCTCGTCACGCTCGCCGGCAAGGTGACCGTCTCCAGATGGTTCCATCCGTAGAAGGCGTAATCGCCGAGCTTCGTCGCCTGCGTCAGCGTCACGGTCCTCAGGCTCGCAGGATAGTAATCCTGCCCGTTTGTCCTGTTGTTCACCAGGCTTGCCGGTACGAACAAATATCCCAGCCATTCCTGATTTGACTGTTCTCCGTACAGCTTCGGCAGTGTCAGCTCTGTCAGTGCGCTGCAGCCCTCCAGCAAGCCGTAACCCATGCTCGTCACACTGTCCGGGATCGTCAGCCTGCTGAGCTGCGTGCACTCCGTGAACGCGTGATACCCGAGGCTCTTCAGACCGTTCGACAGGGTCACGGCGGTCAGTCCTGCGCATCTATGGAAAGCGTAATTGCCGATGCTGGTCACGCCTAAGGGAACTGCCAAGTTGCCAACCAGCCCGCTCTCCTCAAAAGCCTGCTCGCCGATGCTCACAAGGCTTTCCGGCAGCCTCGGCGACGCGTCATTGCCGAGCTGTTTCAGCGTCGTCAAGCTGCTGCACGCCTGGAACGCGCCCTTTCCGATGCTCGTCACGCTCGCCGGCAGGGTCACCGTTTCCAGATGGCGCCACCCGTAGAAAGCGTAA
>JAFUUR010000052.1 GCA_017477695.1 Oscillospiraceae bacterium
ATCCGTGATGACGCACTTGTCGGAGTAGGCGACGTCGTTGCCCACCCGGCGGTCACCCCGGAAGCAGTTGGCGATGGCCTGCGTCACGTCGGCAATGACGAAGTTGAAGGAGGTGTGGGCGATGCGCAGCGCCTCGTCGCGCAGGCCGATGGTGAACTTGTCCATGCCGTGTGGCACGAAGAGATAGCTCATCATCCAGCGATAGCGGAAGAAACCCTTGATGTTGCGCGGCACCAGGATGAAGCGCCCCAGAACGGACATCAGATACAGCCAGCGGGTGGAATCGTAAAGGGTGTCCTTCAGGCCGCGCCACTCACGGCGGGCGCGCACCTTCAGCTTTTCGTTGTAGATCTTGCCGGGCGACTGCTCGCCGGCGCGCTTGACGGGGTTGACGACCTTATCGACTGTCTTCATGCGTTCCCACCTCTCTGAATCTTCTTGATCTCAATGCTTTCCACGAAGGCCTGTACGCGGGTGCGCATCTGGCCGGAGGAGGAGGCGATGTTGTACGGCCGGTCGACGGAGAGGACGGGGTAGCCGTAGTCCGCCTGCAGCATCGAGGCGCCGAGCGTTCTCTCGTAGGCCCAGGGGTCGCAGAACTTGACCTGCTCGTAGATGACGCCGTCCGCGCCGTATTCCTTCGCGAGGCTCGCCACGAACTGCTTGCGGCCGTAGACCTTGTCCATGCTCATCATGCGCGGGCACTGGCAGTTGCGGATGTAGTGGCGGCAGACCTGCCGGAGCGCGTCCTCCTCGTCGTTGAGGACGATCTCCATGCGGCCGGGGTAGGAGCCGAAGCAGAAGCGGTCGCAGCAGACGAAGGCGCCCTGCTCCTCGATGAGCTTGACGAGGGCGGAGTCGTCCACCTCGGAGCCGACCAGCAGCACGCGCACGCGCGGCTCCTTCTCTTCGGGTTCTCTGGTCTTGAGCTCCTCGAGCGTCTCCTCCAGCTTGTCGATCACCAGATACTTGGGACAGACGTAGGTGGCGAGGCACAGCACGTGGAACTCGTAGCCCGTGATGCGGGGCTTGGCCTCCTTGCGGAAGTCCCCGATGGCGCGGATGAGGCGACAGACGCGGTTATGGTCCTCCACCGCCTTGCGGATCGCCGCGTCGGACACGTCGATCCCGTAGTTCTCGTGCAGCGGCTTGAGGATATGGTTGGTGCACTGCAGCACGGCGAGGTCCACGTCGTTCTCGGTGTTCTTGAAGGCGATCTCCATATACGAATGGAAGAATTTCGGATTGCCCTTGCCCATGGTCTCCAACAGCTCCATGTTCTCCACGGCGCGGTTGATCATGGTGCAGCCGTCGGGCGTGATGACGCAGTCGGCAAAGCTGAAGCCGCCCTCGATGGCACGCTCCAGCAGGGCCCGGCTGGGCTCGCAGAGGAGGTTGGTCATGTAGTAGGTGGCGATGTCCAGCGAGCCGGTGTGCGGCGCGCTCAGACGGATCGAGCAGGTGCCGTCCAGGTTCAGCAGAGGCTCCGGAACGTTCTCGCAGGTGTAGGCCACGCAGACCTTGCCGTCGGCTTTCGCCTGGGCGACCAGGGAGTTGTTGGCCTCCTGGAGAAGGTTTTCAAAGTAGAGCAGGTGCTTGAGATCTCTCATTTCATCCCTCTTTCCCTAAAAAATATATGTGCTGTTACAAGTTTAGCAATTTACGGGTCTAAAATCAATCTGAACTGATAAATTTATCATAATCATGCAAACGCACACCGCGGATTTGTGCAAATGAGAGAGACGCCGTTTTTTCATGTTTAGACAGTTTTGAAAGCCGCGACAAAAAGGGCGCCCCGGAGGGGCGCCCTTGCGGCGGAGACGCTCAGGAGGCCGTGCGCAGCACGCGCCTGAGCCAGTTCCCGCGCAGATAATAGATCAGATAGACCAGACCCGTCAGCGCCCAGGTGAAGGGATAGGACAGGCTGATGGCGGCGATGGTGTGCCAGCGCGGCACGAGCAGCGCGATCCACAGCACGCGCACGAGGCAGATGCCGATGAGGTTGATGAGCATGGGGCGCATCGAGTCGCCCGCGCCGCGCAGGGAGTTGGAGAGGATCTCGATGAAGGTCCAGATCACGTAAAAGGGGGCGAAGTAGCGCATGATGACGATGGCCTCGCGGATGACCGCGGCATCGTCCGTGAAGATGCGGAAGCCGTAGGGCGCGAGGAGCAGCAGCAGGGCGGAGAGCAGCCCCGAGCAGCCGAGGGCGATCAGCAGCCAGGCGCGGATGCCCTGCTTCATCCGGTCGATCCGGCCCGCGCCGAAGCACTGCCCGGCGAAGGTGCAGATCGCGACGCCGAAGGAGTTGCTCGTGACCCAGAAGAGGCCGTCGAGCTTGCCGGTCGCGGTCCAGGCGGCGACGATCGTGGTGCCGAAGGGGTTGATCGCGGCCTGGATGAGGAGGTTGGAGACGGAGTACATGGCGCCCTGCACGCCAGCGGGCACGCCGATGTAGAGGATGCGGCGCAGGGAACCGGAGTGGATGCGCAGCGCGCGCAGCTCAAGGCGGTAGACCTCGCGGCTGCGGCAGAGATGTATCAGCACGCAGACGGCGCTGACCGTGAGCGACAGCACCGTCGCCCACGCCACGCCCGCCACGCCCAGCCCGAAGGCCGCGACGAACAGCAGGTCCAGCGCGATGTTCAGCACGCAGCACACGCCGAGGAAGATGAGCGGCCAGCGGGAATCGCCCACGGCGCGCAGCACGCCGGAGCCGACGTTGAAAAACAGCAGGGGAGCGGCGCCGAGGTAGTAGATGCGCAGGTAGACGGCGGAGGCGTCCAGGATATCCGCGGGGGTCCTGACCAGGCGCAGCGACCAGGGCGCCGACCACCAGCCGAGCACGCTCAGCGCGAGCCCGATCAGAAGGCAGAAGCAGAGGATGGTATGCTCGGCCCGGCGCAGCTGCTGCGCGTCGTGCGAGCCGAAGTGCTGCGAGATGATGACCGTGGCGCCGGAGGCCAGGCCCGTGAAGAAGCCGATCACGAGGTTGATGATGACGGCGGGGCTGCCGCCCACGGCGGCCAGCGCGTCCGGGCCGACGCACTTGCCGACGATGACCGCGTCCACGGTGTTGTAGAGCTGTTGAAAGAGCATCCCGAACAGGATCGGGAAGAAAAAACGGAGCAGCTTGGGGATGACGCTGCCCTCGGTCAGATCGTTTTTATCCATAGGATCCACACTCGAACAAAAGGATGATGTACAAAACCAGCGTATTATACAGCACCCGCGTTCGGAATGCAAGCGGTGCGGAGAAAAAACGGGGCGGCGCCGCATCTCTGCGGCGCCGCCCTGGACGGGGAAGCGTGCGTTATCGGGCCCGGCGTCTGCGGCGCAGGAGCAGCAGCGCCGCGAGCACGACGACCACCGCCGCGGGCACGCCGACCAGCAGCGCGTAGTCCGCCGACACGTAGACGGGGATCTGGACGGAGGCGTCGCTCCCGTCGACCGTGACCGTCACGGCCGCCTCGCCCGGCAGCAGGCCGCGGACCTTGCCGTCCGCGCTGACGCGCGCGACCGAGGCGCGGCTGCTCTGCCAGTGGAGCGTGGTCGCGGCGGCGTCCTCCGGCTCGAGCGTGGCGGTGAGCTGCGCCTGCCCGAGCGTCGAGAGGCGCACCGCGCTGCGG
>JAFUUR010000053.1 GCA_017477695.1 Oscillospiraceae bacterium
GAGGAGGAGGGCGGCGAGCAGGTCTTCGGCGAGCCGGAGCTTGATTTTCGCGACTGGATGCGCATCGGTCCGGAGGGGCGCGGCTACATCAACGTGCTGAACAGTCAGCGCCTGATCCGCAGCCCCACCGTCTATGCGACCTTTCTGCTGTGGATGATGACGGAGCTTTTCGAAAAGCTGCCCGAGGTCGGCGATCTGGACAAGCCCCGGATGATCTTCTTTTTCGACGAGGCGCACCTGCTCTTCACCGGCGCACCCAAGGCGCTGGTGCAGTAGATCGTGCAGGTGGTCAAGCTGATCCGTTCCAAGGGCGTCGGCATCTATTTCATCACGCAGAGCGCCTCCGACATCCCGGACGAGGTGCTGGCCCAACTGTCCAACCGCGTGCAGCACGCACTGCGCGCGTATACGCCCGGCGAGCAGAAGACCGTACGCGCGGCGGCGCGGGCCTTCCGCGCGAACCCCGCCTTCAACACGGAGGAAGCCATCATGGCTCTGGGCGTGGGCGAGGCGCTCGTGAGCCTGCTGGATGAAAACGGCGTGCCCTCCGTAGTGGAGCGCGCGCGGATCCTGCCGCCGCAGAGTCTCATGGGCCCGGCGAGCGAGCTGGATGTCGCCGAGCGCATCGAAAACGACGAATACGAACTGAAATACCGTGCGAGCGTGGATCGGGAATCCGCCTATGAGGTGCTGGTGCGAGCAAACGCCGAGCTGGCCCAGCGCCGGCAGCAGGAAGCGGAGGCCGCCGCGGCGGAGAAGCAGCGGCTGAAGGAGGAAGCGGCCGCGGCCAGAGCGGCCGAGCGTGAGGCGGCACAGGCTGCGCGCGCTGCGGAGAAGGAGGCAGAGAAAAAGAAAAAGCTGGTCCAGCAGGCGACCAACCGCGCGGCGAGCTCTGTGGTGACGGCTGTGAGCCACAACGCGGTCAACGCCGTGACCGGGGGCAAGATCACCAGCGCCTCGACCATTACCAAGCGCGCGGCGGCCAGCGCCCTGAGCTCCGTCATGCGCTCCGGTACCAGCTCCATCATCCGCGGGATCTTCGGCAGCATGAAATGAAAACAGCAGGAGACCGGGCCGTTTGGCCCGGTCTCCTGCTTTAACTGCGCTCACGCCGGCTCGTAGGAGCGGCTGATCTCGTTCCCGTCGGCGTCGTATTCCACGTCCTCCATCAGCGCCGGGTCCACACGGCTGCGCTTCTTGACGACCATGCCCTGACCCTGGTTGTTGAAGACCCAGATCTTGTGCGAGGGGAAGTCCGGATCCTGCTTGTTGAAGGCGCCGGACTCATTCAGCCGGCAGAACTTCGCGCGGCCTTCGGGCGTGTCCAAAAGATCGCCGGGGCCGGTGTAATAAAGCTCGTCCTTTGCGGCCCTCTTTTTGAAGGCCTCCCAGTCCTCATCGTTGATCTGCATGACGTCGTTTGGCTGGATCATAGCTCTCCCTCACTTTCCCTGCTGTCTGCACCAGGTGTCCATTACGAATTTGACGGGCAGGTGCTTGACCATCGCGGCCTGCGCCTGCTCGGGCAGACCGAGGATGGAAACGGTCTTGCCCTTTTTCATATCCCGCAGGGCTTTCTCAATGACCTGCTCCGGCGGATAAAAGCGGTTGTAGTAGCGGATGGTGTCGTCATGGACGGCCCGGTCGAAAAACTCCGTGGTGATCCAACCCGGACAGACGGCCATCACGCGCACGCTCCGTCCCTTCAGCTCCTGCCCGAGCGCGCGGGAAAAGCTGAGCACGTAGGCCTTGGACGCGCCGTAGACGTTGATATAGGGCACCGGCTGCCATGAGGACATGGAGCCCATGTTGTAAACGCGCGCCCCGGCGGCAAGATACGGCACGCTCAGATAACACATCGCGGTGAGGCCGCCGGCGTTCAGATCGATGATATCGAGCTGCTCGTTGAGATCCATCTCACTGAAGGTGCCGAACAGGCCGAAGCCGGCGGCATTGACCAGCACGGCGATCTCCGGCTTTTCCTGCTCCAGCATCCGGCGATAGACCTCGTAGCTCTCGCGCTTGAGCAGATCCAGCGGGACGGGCCGGACGGGATTGCGGCATTTTTCTCTGAGCTCTTCGAGCCGCTGCTCCCTGCGGGCAATGACCCAGATCTCGTCAAAACGTTCTTCTCTGTCCAGCGCGTAAACGAACTCACGGCCCATGCCGGAGGAAGCGCCGGTGATCACGGCAATTCTCATAATGACAGTTTACCCCTTCATCGCTCAGCTATGCAGCCAGAATTATACCATAGGGCGGAGCAGAAGACAAGCACCCGAAAGAAAGGCGCCGGGCGATCTGCCCGGCGCCCGGCGATTTTCTCAGCAAAAGGCGGCGATCTCTTTCACCAGCAGCTCCGGCTGCTCGGCGGGGACCATGTGGCTCGCGTTGGCGCACTCGACGACTTGTACGCCGCCCTTGGCGTGCGCGGCCATGAACTCCGTCGCGACCTCCTTGGGATAGAGCCCGCTGTCAGGGTAGAAGTAGAGCACGGGGACCGTGATCTTGTCGATGGCGCCGCGGAAGTCTGCGCGGAACATCGACCACCACAGCAGCGCGAGGATCTTACGGTCGTTGATACCGATCAGACCCGGGCGGATCAGCATCGCCAGCTGCTCGGGGAAGGAGGCGAACACCGGCATCACCTCGCCGTAGAAGCGGAAGAGGAACTGGTCGAAGTCCTCGCAGATCAGATCCATGTCCTGCTCGAGCAGCTCCAGCGTCTTGTGGACCTTGCGGTAGCCCAGGGACCACTCGCCGTCGTTGAGGAGCTTGGGACTCATGTCGATGAAGACGCATTTCTTGACGTTGTCACAGCCGAACTGGTCGATATAGCTGTAGATCGTCATCGCGCCCATGCTGTGGCCGATGAGGATCACGTCCTTCAGACCCAGCGCCTGGATAAGCGCGTGCAGATCGCGCCCGAGCTGCTGCATGGTCAGGCCCTTGTCGCAGCCGGAGGAGGCGCCGTGTCCGCGGTGATCGTAATTGATGATACGGTACTTGCCCTCGGCCAGCAGCGGCTGGATGATCGGCTCGAAGAACTTCCCGTTGGAGCTCCAACCGTGGACGAATACGATCGGCTGGCCCTCGCCGCGGTCGTCATAATAGAGCTTCGCGTCGTATAGTGGGGTCGCAAAGTATGCCATGAAGATCCCTCCTGTAAGATTTTGTGAGTCCAATATAGCCCGCGCGGGCGACGGTGTCAAGTGTGCCTGCGGCAGAAACAACGCTCCCCGCCCTGCGTTACGCAGGGCGGGGAGGAACCCGGCTCAGTCGCCAAAGCTGATGCCGATGCTGCGGGCGACCTGGATCATGGGATGATCCGTCGGGAGGAATTTCGTCTTGCTGGCGGCCTCCTCGAGCGGGATGGAGGTGACGGCGCCGCCCTGTATGGCCACCATGCGGCCGTACTGCCGATTGATGATCAGCTCCGCCGCGGCCGTGCCGAACTGTGTGGCGAGCGCCCTGTCGAAGGGGCAGGGAGGACCGCCGCGCTGATAGTGCCCCGGCACGGTGACGCGCGCTTCCATACCCGTGATCTTCTCAAGCTGCGCGGCGATGGCATAGGAGACAGTGGGGTAGAGGCTGTTTTCCTTCTTCTTGCGGCTGGCCTCCTCGTCGAGCACGGCGTCGTCCACGGAGACGGCTCCCTCGGCGCAGGCCACGATGGAGAAGCTGCGCCCGGTGCGGCGGCGCCGCTCGATCAGATCCGCCACCTTGTTGATATCGTAGGGGATCTCCGGGATGAGGATCACGTCCGCACCACTGGAGATGCCGGCGTTGAGCGTGAGCCAGCCGGCGTCCCGGCCCATGAGCTCCACCACGAAGATGCGGCCGTGGGAGCTGGCCGTGGAATGGATGTAATCGATGACGTTCGTGGCGATATCCACGGCGCTCTGGAAGCCGAAGGTCGTGTCCGTGCCGTAAATGTCGTTGTCGATGGTCTTCGGCAGGGTGATGACGTTCATGCCGTAGTCGGAGATGAGCTTCGCGCTCTTCTGGGTCCCGTTGCCGCCCATGATCACGAGGCAATCCAGGTTCAGCCGGTTATAGGTGTGCAGCATGTCCGGCATCAGGCTCCTGCCCGCGTCGTCGATGATATCCTTTCCCGGGACGTAGCGCTGGCGGGAGGTGCCGAGAATGGTGCCGCCCTGTGTGAGGATCCCGGAAAAGTCCCTCGGCTCCATGAATTTGTAGTCGCACTCGATGAGGCCGCGGTAGCCGTCATACATGCCGTAGATCTCGACGTTGTCGAGCTTTTCGTAGAGCGTTTTGCCGATCCCGCGGATGGCCGCGTTCAGGCCCTGGCAGTCGCCGCCGCTGGTGATCAGCGCGACGCGGGTCATTCTTTTCATGCTGTTTCCTCCCGGTCATAGTCTGTGTACAGGGCTGTCTGACGCGGCTCTTTGCCCGGCCGCGAAAACGAGCCTCCGCTCATTTCGTTACGTGCTTAACATTATGGGGCAATCGACGGGAAATTGCAAGAGCAGTCGGCAAGTTTTGTGCGAAACGTCATACAGAATTCAAAGTTTAGTCATAGACAGCTTTTTTGCTTTTTGTTATAATGACGAAAGACATTAGAGGAGAATAAAGGAGAAGTGCAGCATGAGCAAGCCCGTCGTCATCACAGCAGACAGCACCGTGGACCTCTCGCCGGAACTGGCGGAGCGCTTTCAGATCAAGGTCATTCCGCTTACCATTACCCTCGGTGAGGAGAGCTTTCTGGACGGGATCGAGTTTACCCCCGCGGATATGTACAAGCGCTACCACGAGGACGGGACGCTGCCTAAGACCTCGGCGCCCGGCGTACAGGAATTCCTGGACTTTTTTACGCCGCTGGTAGAGGCCGGCAACGAGGTCGTGCATCTGGATATCAGCGCGGAGCTTTCCAATACGTACAACGCCGCGCGGCTTGCCGCGCAGGAGCTGGAGGGCGTCTATACGGTGGACAGCCGCATGCTCTCCACGGGCGTGGGCCTGCTCGCCATCGAGGGCGCCGAATGCCGTGACCGCGGCATGAACGCCTGGCAGATCGCCCGCCGCCTCGAGAGCCTGACGGGCAAGGTGGAGACCAGCTTCGTGCTGGATACGCTCGAATTCATGTGGAAGGGCGGCCGCTGCTCCGGCGTGACGGCCCTCGGCGCGAACCTCCTCAAGCTCAAGCCCGCCCTGGAGATGAAGGACGGTAAGCTCGGCGTATACAAGAAATACCGCGGCAGCATCGAGCACGTCTACAGGCAATACATAAAGGAACGCCTCAGCGGCAAGGCGATCCGCCCGGGCCATATCTTCATCACGGAGTCCGGCGAGATCGACCCGGCGGTGGTCGAAGAGCTGGAAAAGCTCGTTTACGAGCTGAGCGGCTGCAAAGAGGTGCACCACACCGTGGCAGGCTGCACGGTCTCCTCCCACTGCGGGCCGAAGACCCTGGGCGTGCTGTTCATCGATGAATAAGATCGAAGCATAAAAAGAGCTCCCTCTCTTGAGGGAGCTCTTTTTGCGTCCGCATCACGCCTCGTAGCCCATCGGGTTTTTGCTCTGCCAGGCCCAGGTGTCGCGGCACATATCGTCCAGATCGTACTGCGCCTTCCAGCCGAGCAGCTGCGCGCTCTTGTCCGGGCTGGAGTAGACCGTGGCCAGGTCGCCGGGGCGGCGGTCGACGATCTCGTAGGGGATCTTCACACCGGTGACCCGCTCAAAGGCGTGCACCATGTCCAGCACGCTGTACCCGGTGCCCGTGCCGAGGTTGAAGACGTTTTCACCGCGGTGCTTCTGCATGTAAGCGATGGCAGCCACGTGGCCACGTGCCAGATCCACCACGTGGATATAGTCGCGCACGCCGGTGCCGTCGGGCGTGTCGTAGTCGTTGCCGAAAACGCTCAGATGGTCGCGCCGACCGACCGCCACCTGCGCGATAAAGGGCATGAGATTGTTGGGGATGCCGCGCGGATCCTCGCCGATCAGGCCGCTACTGTGCGCGCCGATGGGATTGAAGTAGCGCAGCAGGGAGACGGAGAAGTCCTCCACAGCCCTGGCGGTGTCCCGCAGGATCTGCTCGGACATGTATTTCGTCCAGCCGTAGGGATTGGTGCACATGCCTGTGCGCGAGCTCTCGCGCAGGGGCATCTCGTTGTCGCCGGAATAAACGGTCGCCGAGGAGGAGAAGACGATGTCCTTCACGCCGTGGTCCCGCATGGCCTCGCAGAGCGTGATGGTGGAGAAGAGGTTGTTGTCATAGTATTCCAGCGGCATGACCACCGATTCACCGACGGCCTTTAGCCCGGCGAAATGGATGGCGCACTGGATATCGTGCTTTTCAAAAATACGGTCCAGCGCGGCGCGGTCGCGCACGTCGTTCTGATAAAAATCCACGTGCTTGCCGGTGATCTGCTCCACACGCTCGATGGCTTTGGCGCTGGAGTTGACCAGATTGTCGATGACGACGACGCCGATATCCTGCTGCAGCAGCTCCACGCAGGTGTGGCTGCCGATATACCCGGCTCCGCCGGTTACGAGTACGTTCATATGGCTCTCCTTAATCCAACAGGGTCTCGGGATAGATCCCGTCTTCGCGCAGCTTTGCGATGTAGGAGACGACGCTCTCCAGATCCTCCTTGTAGGTGATGCCGTGCCAGGTCTCGTGACAGCTCAGCACGCGCACGCGGCCGCGCCCCTCCTGGATGAGGGCGTTCGCCACGAAGGGGAGGAAATACTCGCACTTTTCCGGATCCGTCCGCAGGTTCTCGTCCAGCCAGGCGGGGAAGCGCGCGGCCAGCTCCTGCATCATGGAGGCCTGGAAGCCCCAGAAATTCATCGAAACGGGCACGAGACCGGACACCGGCGTCCAGGTCTCCCCGTCTTCGGTGAAGGCGGCGTCCTCTCCGCGTTTGGCGATCTTCGTGCGCTCCACCACGCCGGTCAGATACCCGTCCTCCACCTGGCAGATGCCGCGGGCGACGGTGCCGTGCTCGGTGACCGTGTTCTTGAGCTGATAGGCGACCATGGCGTGCTCGTTTTCGGGGAGCTCCTCCGTGAGGAAAGCGTAGAGCGCAGCATAGGCGCCGGGGCCGTAGAAATCGTCGGCGTTGATGACGGCGAAGGGGCCGTCCACCGCGTCCGCCGCGCAGAGCGTGGCGTGGGCGGTGCCCCAGGGCTTGACGCGCCCGGCGGGCACGGCATAGCCCTCCGGCAGCCGGTCGAGCTGCTGGTAGACGTAGCGCACGTCGAAGTACTTCTCCATGCGGCGGCCGACGGCGGCCTTGAAGTCCTCCTCGATCTCGTGCTTGATGATGAACGCGACCTTGCGGAAGCCCGCCCGGTAGGCGTCGTACAGGGAAAAATCGATGATGGCGTGGCCGTGCGGGTCGACGGCGGTGATCTGCTTGAGCCCGCCGAAGCGGCTGCCCATACCGGCCGCAAGGATCACGAGCGTGGGTTCACGCATAAGCGCACCTCCTCAGCGGCTCATGGCCGCGCGGCAATAGTAATTGAACGCCCGCTCCCGCGCAAGCGTGGAGCTGTCCATGTGGCCGGGGTAGACCTCGTAATCACCCTCCAGCAGGCAGAGCTTCTTGAGCGAGGCGAGCTCCTCGTACATGTCGCCGCCGGGCAGGTCGGTGCGCCCGCAGCTGCCGTGGAAGAGCGTGTCGCCCGTGAAGAGCGCGTTTTCGCAGCGCAGCGTGACGCCGCCCGGGGTGTGGCCCGGCGTGCCGATCACGTCGAAGCGCAGGCCGGCGACCTCGACCACGTCGCCGTCCTTGTAATAGATCCCGCCCTCGGGGAGGGTGAAGCCGCCCAGGCCGATGCGGTTGACGCGCGCGTCGTCCAGCTCGTTCATATACACGGGCGCGCCCGTCTCGGCTCTCACGCCGGGCACGGCGCCGACGTGGTCAAAATGGGCATGCGTCAGCAGGATGGCCTTGCAGGTGAGATGGTTGTCCTCAATATAGTTCAGGATGGTGTTGCTCTCGTCGCCGGGGTCGATCACGACGCACTCGAGCGTTTTTTCGTTGGTGACGACGTAGCAGTTGGTCTCCAGTTGCCCGACGGGCAGGGTTTTGATCAGCATAGCTTATAACTCCTTCGTATCCAGAATGATCGTGACGGGGCCGTCGTTGACGGAGCCCACCAGCATGTCTGCGCCGAATTCGCCGGTCGCGACGCGGAAGCCGCGCGCCCGGCACTGCTCGATGACCGACTCGTACAGGGGGATGGCCGTTTCGGGCCGGGCCGCCTTGGAAAAGCCGGGGCGGCGGGAACGGCAATCCGCGAAGAGGGTGAACTGGCTGATGATCAGCAGCTCGGCGCCCGCGTCCATGGGGTTGACGTTCATCTTTCCGTTCTCGTCCTCAAAGACCCGCAGGCCGCAGATCTTGTCGGCGATCTTCTGTGCCTGCGCTTCGCCGTCCTCCTCGTGGACGCCGAGCAGGACCAGGAAACCCTTGCCGATCTCGGCGCTGATCTGCCCGTCTATGGTGACGGAGGCGGAGCGCACGCGTGTGATGACTGCTCGCATGTTTCTTCCTTTCTGCCGCTCAGCTCCCGTTGCGGGTGACGCTCGTCACGCCCGGGATGGACAGGAGGCGGCTCATGATATACCGCACCTCGGCTACGTTCTTGACCTCAAGCGTGATCACCGTGACGGCGAGATTGCCTCCGGTGTTGCGCGAGGAGAGGTTGCGGACCTTGGCGTTTAGCGCGTTGAGTACCGTGGCGATATCCATGACGAGGCCGGAGCGGTCCTTCGAGGCGATGGTCAGCGTGGTCACGTAGCTGTCGGTGGTGTTCGTCGCCCAGGCGACGCGGATCCAGCGCCCCTGGTTTTCGGGGTTCGTGAGGCTCTTCTGATAATTGCTGCAGTCCTTCCGATGGATGGAGACGCCCTGCCCACGCGTGATGAAGCCGATGATATCGTCCCCGGGGACGGGGGTGCAGCAGCGGGAGAACTTGATCAGGCAGTTGTCCAGCCCCTCCACGAGGATGCCGTGGACGGCCTTGCCCTCCTTCTTCGCGTTCTGCTCGCGCCGTTCGGCAGCGGCGGACATCTTGTCGAGCGCGGTCTTGCGCTCGGCGTTCACGTTTTTCGCCTCGTCGCGCAGGCGGTTGGCCACCCGCGTCGCCGTGATGCCGCCGTAGCCGATGGCGGCGTACAGATCGTCGGGCGCGGAGAAGGAGAGGCGCTTGAGGATGGGCGCCATGATCTCCTCGTCCTGCACGTCGTCCAGATCGAGGCCCAGGTGGCGCAGCTCGTCCTCGAGCATCTCGCGCCCGCGGAAGACGTTCTCTTCCCGGCGCTCTTTCTTGTACCACTGCTTGATCTTGGTGCATGCGGAGCCGCTTTTGACGATGTTCAGCCAGTCGCGGCTCGGGCCGGGGGCGGACTTGGAGGTGCGGATCTCAACGATGTCGCCGTTCTGCAGTACGTAATCGTAGGTCACGATCCGGCCGTTGACCTTGGCCCCCACCATATGGTTGCCGACGTCGGAGTGGATGCTGTAGGCAAAGTCGATCGGCGTTGCGCCGACGGGGAGGTTGATCACGTCCCCCTTGGGGGAGAAGACGAAGACCTCGTCGGCAAACATATCGATCTTCAGATCATGGAAAAAGTCCTGTGCGTCGGACTCCTGCTGCGTCTCCAGCAGGCGCCGGACCCAGGCGAACTTGTCCTCGTCGCCGCTGCTGACCGCAGCGCCGCCGTCGGACATTTTATACTTCCAGTGCGCGGCGATGCCGTATTCGGCGGTGTGGTGCATCTCCCAGGTGCGGATCTGCACCTCGAAGGGGATGCCCTCCGTGCCGATGACCGTCGTATGCACGCTCTGGTACATGTTGGGCTTGGGGGTGGAGATATAGTCCTTGAAGCGCCCGGGAACGGGCTTGAACATGTCGTGGATGACGCCGAGCACGTTATAACAGTCCGGTATGGTGTCGACGATGACGCGGAAGGCGCACAGGTCGAAGATCCCGTCGATATCCAGCTTCTGCGCGTACATCTTGCGGTAGATGCTGTACACGTGCTTGATGCGGCTGTAGATGGCGGCCTCGATGCCCTCGGCCTTCAGCCGCTCCTGGATCTTCTGCTCCATGCTGGTCATGAACGACTCGAGCAGGGGCATCTTCTCCTTCAGCGAGTTGGTGATCTCCTGATACCCGGCGGGGTCGAGATACTGCAGGGAGAGGTCCTCCAGCTCCCATTTGGCCCGCTGCATGCCGAGCCGGTGGGCGATGGGGGCGTAGATCTCCATCGTCTCGAGGGACTTCGACCGCTGTTTCTCCGCAGTCTGGTAGGCCATGGTGCGCATATTGTGCAGGCGGTCGGCGATCTTGATGAGGATCACGCGGATGTCCTTGGCCATGGCCATGAGCATCTTGCGCAGATTTTCCATCTGCTCCTCTTCCTTGCTGGTGTACTGCACGCGTGTCAGCTTGGTGACGCCCTCCACGATGTCCGCCACCGGCTCGCCGAACTGGTGGGCGATGTCGGCGTGCGTCAGCGTGGTGTCCTCGATCACGTCGTGCAGCAGCGCCGCGACGATCGAATCCTCGTCGAGACCGAGATCCACCGTGATATCGGCGGCCGCCACGCAGTGCGTCACGTAGGGAGAACCGTCCTTGCGCAGTTGACCGGAGTGGGCCATCTTCGCCGTCTCATAGGCGGCGCGCACGCGGCCGAGATCAACCGGATGTCCGCCGGAGCGGATCTTCTTCTCCAGCGCGGCGAACATCTCGTCCGGATCCAGGGGCGTATTCTGTTGTACCTGATCCTTCTGATCGTTCTGCATCCTGTATACCTCTCGTCACTGCATGGAACGCAGCAGCCGCAAGATCCGCGTGGCCTCCAGGTCCGCCTTGCCCTCGATCGCGGCGCTCTGCGCGCCGAAGATCCCGCCGTCGGGGCTGCGCAGCAGCCCCGTTTCCAGCA
>JAFUUR010000054.1 GCA_017477695.1 Oscillospiraceae bacterium
GCCGAGAGCACGCAGACCTTCGCCGGTCAGGGGGTTGGCGGTCATGATCTTGAGGCACTCCTTGTTGGCCTCCTTCAGGGCGTCCACGTCGGCGATGACGTCCAGCTGCTTGCGGGTGGCGGTGACCACGATGGCCGTGAGCTTCTTGCTGCCCATGACGGCGCCGGTGCCGGAACGGCCGGCGGCGCGGTCCTTGTCGTTCATGACGGCGGCCAGCAGCACCTGCTTTTCACCGGCGGGGCCGATGTTCAGCACGGAACAGTTGGCGCCGTGCACGGCTTTGAGTCTGTCGTCGATATCTTCGCTCAGCGCACCGACGTACTCTCTGGCGTCGAGGATCTCGATCTTGTCGTCAACGATGTTGATGTAGCACCAGTCAGGCGCCTGGCCTTCCACGATCAGCGCGTCCCAGCCGGCGAACTTGAGCTTGGCGCCCCAGATGCCGCCGGAGTTGGCGCAGGCGATCATGCCGGTCAGCGGGGACTTGGTGACGACCATGTACCGACCGGAGGACGGGGAGTTGGAGCCGGTCATGGGGCCGGTGATGTCAACGAGCTTGTTGTCCGGGGACAGGGGATCGACAGCCGCAACGCCCTCGTCATAGAGGATCTTGGTGCCGAGGCCGCGCCCCCCGATGAACTTCTGAGCAACCTTCAGATCCAGCGGTTCTGCTTTGATCTCGCCGGTGGTGAGGTTGATGCGTGCGATTTTTTCATAGTATGCGCCGCTCATGAGAATACCTCCTGTGTTTGGTAAAATAAAATACAGCTTTTCAAGAGATTTGCCTGTACATATTATATTTTAAGGCCGCCCGCGTCACAAGACTTTGCGGTTTTTTCCGTGTGAACTGATACGAAATTGGATGACTCACGCGGAGGCTGCAAATCTTATGCGCGCGAAATGATACGAAACGGCATGAAAACGAACGAAAGAAGCGGCCGGCGCGGGCTTGTATCGCAACTGCAAAAAAGTTATAATAACCGCGTGATCCAGAGAGAAAGGCGGTGGCCGCATGGCACAGAACAAATCGCTCTCCACACAGGAGGTCGCAGAGCTCCTCCACGTGAGCAAATCGACCATCTACGAGCTGATCCGCAGGGGAGAGATCAACTCCTATAAGATCGGACGCAAGGTGCGCTTCACCCAGGACGACGTTGACGCCTATATTGCCCGCTCCCGCCATGAGCAGAGCGTCCAGCCGGTGAAGCGGATCGAGATCCACAGCGCCTTGCTCAAGCCGGAGACGACAGGAGAAAACGCCATCGTGATCTCCGGCCAGGACGTGGTGCTGGACATTCTGACGAATTATCTGCACCAGTCCGGCGTCAGCGCCCAGCGCTGCTATCTCAACAGCTTTGAGGGCCTGCTTGCCCTGTATGAGGGACGGGTGGACGCTGCAGCCTGCCATCTGTACGATGCGGAAGAAAAAGCTTTCAACACGCCCTTTGTGAAAAAACTGCTGCCCGGCGTCCCCGCGGCGCTGATCAACGTCTCATACCGGAGCCAGGGCTTTTACGTGGCGGCCGGAAATCCCAAGGAGATCAGCGGCTGGAGGGATCTGGCCCGGAGGGATATCGCCATCCTCAACCGCGGCGTGGGCTCCAGCGCGCGCATCCTGTTGGACGGTCAGCTGCATCGGATGAAGCTGGATGCCCGTGAGATCAAAGGCTATGACCGGGAAATGAGCTCCCATCTGACCATGGCCGCGGCCATCGCGGAGGGCGAGGCGGATCTTGCCGTTGGAACGGAACGGATCTCCCGGCAGATCGACGGCCTGGATTTTATCCCGCTGCTGAAAGAACGCTTTGATCTCGTCGTGCGAAAGGACTTCCTGGAGAGCGAAAGGGGAGAAAAGCTCCTTGCCATCCTGCGATCCGCAGCCTTCAGGAAAGAGATCCGGCATTTCACCGGCAACGACTATCGGGACATTGGAAAGATCATGGCGGAGGTGTGAGCGATGCTTGAGGTTAAAACGCCGGCAGAGGTGCTGGCGATGATCCGGACGGAGTTTGCGCCCCTGCCGGACCGGACGGAGCTCGTTCCCCTGGCGGAGGCGCTGGGCCGGGTGTTGGCCGAAGCGGTCGCGGCGGAGGAATACGTGCCGGACTTTGACCGTTCCACCGTGGACGGCTATGCCTGCCGCGCGGCGGATACCTTCGGCTGCTCCGATGCGATCCCTGCGATCCTTCCGGTGGCCGGCCAGGTACTGATGGGCGAGGGAGCGGATTTTGAGCTGTCACGCGGCGAGTGCGTCTATGTGCCCACAGGCGGCGCGATCCCGCAGGGGGCAGACTGCGCGGTGATGATCGAGTATACCGAGGACTACGGCGACGGCACCATCGGCGTCATGAAGCCGGGCGCGCCGGGCATGAACCTGATCTTCCGGGGCGACGACGTTTTCCCCGGCAAGGAGATCCTCCCGGCCGGGCGGGTCCTGACCGCCCAGGATGTCGGCGCGTTGGCGGCGATCGGGAGGACGACGGTGCCCGTGGCGCGCAGGCTGAAGGTCGGCGTCATTTCCACCGGGGACGAGCTGGTCCCCCCGGACGCGGCGCCGGGCCCCGGCCAGGTGCGGGACGTCAATTCTCCGCTTCTGACCGCCATGCTGACGGCATTCGGAGCCCAGCCGGTGAATTACGGCATCGTGGTGGACGACGAGCCCCTTCTGCGCCGGAAGTTGGAGACCGCAGCACGGGAGTGCGACGCGGTGATCCTTTCCGGCGGCAGCAGCGTAGGCGTCAAGGACGCGGCCTGCCGCATCATCGAGAGCATGGGCAAGCTGCTCCTTCACGGCATCGCCGTCAAGCCGGGCAAACCCACCATCATGGGCAAGGCGGGCAACAAACCGCTGATCGGTCTGCCCGGGCATCCGGTGGCCGCCTGCTTCGTGGCGCAGCTGTTCGTGCTGCCGCTGCTCGGCCAGCTCATGGGAAGAAACCAGGAAGCGTACACGGTCACGGCGGAGCTGACGGAGAGCCTCGGCGCAAACCACGGACGGGAGCAGATCAACGCCTGCCGCCTGCGGCGAGAGGGAGACAAGCTGCTGGCCGCGCCGGTCCGCTCCAAGTCCGGCTTGATCACGCAGCTCGCCGGGGCGGACGGCTACTTTGTCATTTCGCGCGACTGCGAGGGCCTTCCCAAGGGCGCGCAGGTGCAGGTCTATCTATATTGAGGTGAGAAAATGGGCTTTGAATATCTGACCAACGTTCCGCTGGAACAGGCAAAAAAGGATTACCTGCTGAAGCTTCGCGAAAACGGCTTCGGCACACAGCTCGAGACCGTTTCGGTGCAGGAGTCATACGGGCGCATCACGTCGAGGGCGGTCTATGCCAGGATCAACGCGCCCCACTACGCGGCCAGCGCCATGGACGGCGTGGCCCTGCGGGCAAGGGACAGCTTCGGCGCCACCGAGACCACGCCCGTCACCCTGCGGGAGGATCAGTTCGTGGTCGTCGACACCGGCGACCCGGTTCCCGAGGATTGCGATGCCGTCATCATGGTGGAGGATATCGTCAAGAACGACGACGGCAGCATCACCATCCACGCCGGCGCCGCACCTTGGCAGCATATCCGCCAGATCGGGGAAGATATCTGCGACGGAGAGATGATCCTTCCCAGCTTCATGGAGATCACCCCCGCCGCGATCGGCGCCATGATCGCGGGCGGCGTGCTGGAGGTCGAAGTCATCCGCCGTCCGGTGGTGGGCATCATCCCGACCGGCGACGAGATCATCCCGCCCTGCGCCGATCCCAGGCCGGGCGATATTCTGGAGTTCAACTCCTCCATCTTTTCCGCCATGCTGCGCGACTGGGGAGCCGAGCCAAAGACCTATCCCATCGTGCCGGACAAATTTGACGCCATTCGGGACATGGTCGCCCTGGCCGCCGACGAGTGCGATATGGTGATCCTCAACGCCGGCTCCTCCGCCGGGAGGGATGACTATTCCACCGCCGCCGTACGTGAGATCGGCGAGGTTTTGCACCACGGCATCGCCATCAAGCCCGGCAAGCCTGCGATCCTGGGTTATCGCGGGGAAAAGCCCATTCTGGGCGTTCCCGGTTATCCGGTATCCGGCATCATCGTGATCGAGGAATTCCTACAGCCGCTGATCGATTTCTGGTATGGCAGAGAAAACGAGAGAGGCAGCCGTACGCGCGCCAAGCTGACGCGCCAGGTGGTCTCGGGGCTGAAGTATCAGGAATACGTTCGTCTGCGTATGGGCTACGTGGGCAATTCTCTGATGGCCTCTCCGCTGCCCCGCGGAAGCGGCGTCGTATCTTCTTTTATGAAGGCGGACGGGATGCTGGAGGTGCCGCAGGGCACGGAAGGCTATACGGCGGGCGAAGAGGTCCGCGTCCGTCTGCTCAAGGACAAGGGACAGCTAAAAAACACCCTGGTTGTCATCGGCAGCCATGATCCGCTGCTGGACGAGCTGACGGATATGATCCACCGGGAGGATCACCGCGTCTATCTCTCTTCTGCCCACGTGGGCTCCATGGGCGGGATCATGGCGATCCGCCGGGGCGAGGCTCACGCCGCGGGCATCCATCTGCTGGATACGGAGACAGGCGAGTATAACCGCAAATACATCAAAAAATATTTCCCCCATGGCGGCGTCTACCTGGTGCGCTGTGTGGGGCGCCAGCAGGGGCTGATGCTGCAGAAGGGCAATCCTCTCGGGATCGGCGCCTTTGCGGATATCAAGAGAGCGGGTGTACGCTACGTGAACCGGCAGAAGGGCTCCGGCACGCGCATCCTGACGGACTATCTGTGCCGGAAGGAAGGCGTGGATCCCGACCAGGTCTACGGCTACGAGCGGGAGGAAGTGACCCATAACGCCGTGGCCGTGCAGATCGCCGGCAGCAGCGCGGATGTGGGCATGGGCATCTATTCCGCGGCCAAGCTCTATGATCTGGACTTCCTGCCGATCTGCGTGGAGGAGTACGACCTGCTGATCCCGGAGACCGTTTGGAATACGGGCATCGTTCGACAGCTGATCCGCACGCTCAAAAGCGAGGAGTTCCGCCGGCGCATCGAAGCCATGGGCGGCTACACGCTGGACCGCCCGGGCGAGATCATCGACGTGTTTTGAAGGCGATGCAAGCTTTCGACGTTGTGGTCATCGGCGGAGGGCTTCTGGGCTGCTTTGCGGCCCGCAATCTCTGCCGCTGGAAACTGGATACGGCGCTGCTCGAGGCGCGGGAGGACGTCTGCACGGGCGTCTCCCGCGCCAATACGGCTATCGTATATCCGGGCTTTGATCACAAGCCAGGCACGCTGAAGGCGGAGATGTGCGTCCGAGCCAACGCCGGCTTTGAAACGCTTTGCCGGGAGCTGGACGTGCCCTTTCACCGCTGCGGCTCGCTGATGGTCAGCTTCGGAGAGAAGGCCGACGCGGTGTTAAAAAAGAAATACGAAAACGGGCATTCTATGGGCGTGCCCGGCCTGCGCCTGCTCTCCGGCGAGGAAGCGCTGCGGATGGAGCCCGCGCTCGCAGCAGGCGTCACGTCCGCTTTGTACGCTCCCACGACCGGGACGGTCAATCCCTGGGAGCTCGGCATTGCCGCGTGCGAGAGCGCTGCCGCCAATGGGGCGAAGCTCTGCCTCAACACCCGGGCGCTCGCAATCAGCCGGACGGCGGAGGGCTATCGGATCGAGACCGGGCGAGAGGACTTTATCTGCCGCGCGGTCATCAACTGCTCCGGCTTGTATGCGGACCGGGTACAGGAGCTGCTGTTCCCCTCGCCGGTACACATCGCTCCGGACGCGGCGGATTACTTGATCCTGGACAAAGCGGCGGAGAACAAGCCCGTGCATATCATCCAATATGAGCCGGAGGACGGCGGGAAAGGCTTTAACGCCGTTCCCACGGTGGAGGGCAGCCTGCTGCTCGGCCCCTCGGAGCGGGACAACGAGACGGATTTTGCCGTGCGTGCGGACGGCTTATCCTTCGTCCGCGCGCGGGCGGAACGCGTCCTGCCGGGGCTGGATCCGGAGGATACCATCCGCTCCTTCGCCGCTGTGCGGCCAAACCCGCAGCGAGAAGACGGAAGCAGCATCGGCAGCTTCGTGATCGAGAACCCGGGCCCCGGCTTCTGGAGCCTGATCGGCATTAAGACGCCGGGCCTCACCTGTGCCGACGAGCTGGGGCGCTATGTCGCTGAAAAGGCCGCCGCGTTCTTGCACGCAGACGCCAACGAAGCGTTTGACGGACACAGAAGCGGCATCCCGAAAGCCGGCAGGATGTGCTGGGAGCGGAGGAACGCCGCCATCCAGGCAAACCCCGACTACGGAGAAGTGATCTGCTGCTGTGAGGACGTGACCAAAGCGGAGGTGTTGGAGGCGATCCGCCGGGGCGCCGTGACGCTGGACGGCGTCAAGCGCCGCACCGGGACCGGTATGGGCCGCTGTCAGGGCAGCCGCTGCCAGGAGAAGCTGCTCGCGCTCCTGGCACAGGAGCTGGGCGTCTCCGAAGCCGAGGTGACCAAGGACGGCGCCGGCTCTGAAATACTGGGAGGCGGACGGAATGAAAACTGAACTGCTGATCGTCGGCGCGGGCGCAGCCGGAATGGCCGCGGCCCTCTCCGCCTGGGAGGCGGGCTGCCGGGATATCCTGCTGGCGGATCGACGCGGGCTGCCGGGCGGTATCCTGCCGCAATGCCTCCATAAGGGCTTCGGCCTTGCCGGGTACGGTACGGAGCTGACCGGGCCGGATTACGCCGCGCGCCTTGCGCAGCGGCTGGAAAAGACGGGCGTCCGTTTTGCCCTCGGGACGGAAGTGTTGGAGATCCGCGGCGACAAGACCGCCGTCCTCTCTGATCGCAGAGGACTGACGGAGCTGTGCTTTGATCGGCTGATCCTGGCCGCGGGCTGCCGGGAGAAGAGTATTGGCTCGCTCCCCGTGGCGGGCACGCGCCCCGCCGGGATCTTTACCGCCGGGCAGACCCAGGAGATGATGAATCTGCACGGACAGGATCCGGGGAAAGAGATCCTGATCCTCGGCAGCGGCGATTTGGGAATGATCATGGCCAGACAGTTTACGCTGGCAGGGAAACACGTGATCGCCCTTGTGGAAAAGGACGCGCGCTGCGGCGGCATGGCGAGGAATTTCCACCGCTGCATCGAGCCGTACGCGATCCCCGTGCTCTATCGCACGACGGTCACGCAGATCCATGGCGCCGGCCGTATCAACGGCGTGACCCTGCGGCATCTGGACAGCGGCAGGGAAGAACGGATCCCCTGCGACACGCTCGTCACGGCGCTGGGGCTGATCCCGGAGCGGGTGCTTGTGAGAAAGCTCGGCGAGCCTGTATGGCTGTTTCTTGCCGGGAATTGCCGCCGGGTGCACGATCTGGTGGATTCCGCGGTGGCCGAGGCGGAGCAGGTCGGGCGTTCTGCAGCGATACGGCTTGACAAAGCTCTGTGAATGTGTTATTCTACACATAGAAAGTTTTGAATGTGAGGCGGCGCGCATGGAACAGATCTATATCGACACCGCGAAAATGCTCCGGGCGATGTCCGATCCGAAGCGGCTGCGCATCGTGGACATGCTCTCCTGCGGGGAGCTCTGCGCCTGCAAGATCCTGGAGGAGTTTCACATCACCCAGCCGACGCTCTCGCACGATATGAAGGTGCTGAGTGAGGCGGGGATCGTGAAGCAGAAGCGCGAAGGAAAGAATACCTATTATTCTCTCAATGACGATGCGCTTGCCGCCATGCACCGGACGCTCGGAAAAATGATCGAAGATAAGCCGGACTGTATCTGTCATCAGAAAAGCTGCTGTGATTGAGCCGACGAAGAAACCGCCGGCTTGATCAAAGCCCAAAAGATAGAATAAATTAAATAATTCAATGAAAGGAAGCTTTGCGATGAAAGCGAACACCGGTATCAATTCGTTTCAAAAAAATCTGACCTGGTGGGTGCTGGGCTGTATGGCGGCGGGAGTCGCCATCGGTCATTTCATTCCAGCCGTTCCGACCTTTCTGAATGCGCTGCAGGTCGCGGGCATTTCCATCCCGATCGCTGTGCTGATCTGGGTCATGATTTATCCGATGATGATGAAGGTGGACTTTCAGAGCGTTAAGGAGATCGGTAAAAACCCAAGGGGACTGATCCTTACATGGGTGACGAACTGGCTTATCAAGCCTTTCACCATGTACGCCATCGCCTGGCTTTTCTTCTTCGTCGTTTTCAAAAGGCTGATCCCGGAGGACCTGGCCACGAAGTATCTGGCCGGAGCCGTCCTGCTTGGCGCGGCGCCCTGCACGGCGATGGTATTTGTGTGGAGTACGCTGACCAACGGAAATCCCGCCTATACCGTTGTGCAGGTGGCAACCAACGATCTTATTATACTTGTGGCTTTTGTCCCCATCGTCAAGTTCCTGCTGGGCGTTTCCCATGTGGTCGTGCCATACAGCACCCTGCTTGTCAGCGTCGTTCTGTTCGTGGTCATTCCGCTGGCGGGCGGCATCCTTACAAGGCGCGGTGTGATCGGGAGCAAAGGAAAAGCGTATTTTGAGAATACTTTTGTTCATAAATTCGATCAAGTTACCACGCTGGGCCTGCTGCTTACGCTGGTGCTGATCTTCAGCGCCCAGGCGGAGGTCATCCTCTCCAGCCCGCTCCACATCGTTCTGATCGCCGTGCCGCTGATCCTCCAGACCTTCCTGATCTTCTTTCTTGCCTTTGGAGCAGGCAAGGCGGCGAAGCTGCCCTTTGCCATCGCGGCTCCCGCAGGCATGATCGGTGCGTCCAATTTCTTTGAACTGGCCGTAGCGGTCGCGATCGCCCTGTTTGGAACAACGAGCCCCGCCGCACTTGCGACGACGGTCGGCGTTTTGACCGAAGTGCCGGTCATGCTGACGCTGGTAAAGACCGCGAACAATTTGAAAGGCCGGTTTTCGTAACGGGAGAATGCATGTAGGATCAAAGCCTTTGTATAAAACGGCTCGACACGCCGATTGACGGACAACGGCCGTCTTGATGGGACGGGTGCTGAAAGCAAAAGAGGTATTGAAGCTGATATAATAAAACGACCGGATGACGAAGCCGCTTTTCAGCGGATCTTCGCTATCCGGCCGTTCGCTTATCCTCCCGCGGAGACAAAGCGGACGAAAAACGCTCTGTGGAGCTTTTCCGTCTCCGCGTCTTTCCCCGTGAAGCAAACCTGTGTCCGGGGGATGGAGTATCTGCCGATGGACCCGTTCGGAAGCACGGTCACGCGTACCGTGCAGCCGTTAAAGCAATACGCGTTCGCGTCTTCATGCAGAACACCGCCGGACGAAAGCAGAAAATCCGCGATCCTCTCAGGCGATATACTCCATACTTCACGGATCTCCACAGCGCTCACCCCCGGCAGTCTATACCCGTCTTCATAGCCATTGTAAACGAAAGGGGCAATTCTGCACAGAGAGAAATCATCTTATTTCGTGCCGTTTCATGCGTTTTGGCACAATTTCATGAACGCTTGAATTGAATCGCGGGAGTTCGTGTGGTACACTTCTTTCCAGTCGAATACGCTTTCCGAACAAGCGGTGGACGAGCCTCTTTCCGGGAGCAGACGCGGCGCAGGTTTCTGCGTCCGGTTTGTTCCGGAGAGAGTTTTTTATTTTGATTTTGGAGGAGAAAAAATGAAAAAGATTATTTCCCTGATCCTTGCACTGGTCATGATCTTTGCCCTGGCCGCCTGCGGCAGCCAGGCCGCCGCTCCCGCGGCGACGGAAGCTCCCGCTCCGGCGGAAGAGCCTGCTGCCGAGGCTCCCGCGGCCGAGGCCGAAGCGGAACAGCCGGCTGAGCCGGA
>JAFUUR010000055.1 GCA_017477695.1 Oscillospiraceae bacterium
CGGCGAGCTGCTGTGCGGTCTCGTCCAGGGCGGCGCGCTGCGCGGCAAGCTGCTCGCGCGCGGCCGGGATGGCCGCCATGCCCTCCTCGAGCCGCTGCCGGTTCGCGTCCAGCTCCGCCTGCGCGGCCAGGAGCTTTCGCTCGGAGTCCTCCAGCTGCTTCTTCGCATCCGCCAGCTTCTCCTCCGCCTCGGCCCTGGCGTCTTCATAATCCTGCCGTCCCTGCTCGAGCTCAGCCTGCGCGTCGGCAAGCTCCTCGTCAGCGTCGCGCCGCAGCTGCGTATAGCGCAGCTGTCCGCGCCGGTTGAGCAGGGCCTTGACGCTGTCGGTCAACCGGTCGCGCGCGGCGTCGTATGCCTCGGAATAGAGCGCGGCATCAATGTCGCACCAGAGGCAGAGCTCGTGATACGCCTCGGAGGAAAAGGCCTCCGCCGGCAGGTACAGAAAGGCGTGTATCCGGCCGGAGCCGAGCGAGCTGTCGCCCCGCAGGGCGCTGATATAGCGCGGCGATCTCACGATCCCCACGATCGTAAACGCGCGCTGCGGCAGCAGCTCCAGCGTGTCTTCGTCGTTTTCGTCCGTCACGCTGATCGTCCTGCCGAGGTCCGCCTCGTCGAAGGCGCGGCTGTCGGCGAGACATTCCGCCGCGTTCTCCGGCATCCTCCCCGCTGTCAGCACCGGAAGGCTGACGCGCTCCGGCAGGCTCATCAGCCGGTACACGTCCCGCCGACCGGAGAAGAGCGCGAAGGCGTCGGCAAAATACGTGCCCTCGGCGGCCGCGACGCCCTCGAGCGCCTCAAAGGCGCGCACGTCCTCCTCCGTGAAGCCCAGCGTGGAGAGGAGCTGGAAATCGTACAGCCGCTGCTCGCGCAGGTAGCGCTCCGCCGTCCCGCGCATGGCGGGACAGGAGCATTTCAGCCCCGCGAAGAAGCCCACGCCCAGCGCGACGATCGCCAGGATCGCGAGATACCGCCCCAGCGTCGCGCGGATGCTGCGCAGGAGCATGCTCAGCGTATAGCGGTTCATCGCCTCACCACTCGATCTCTTCCACGGGCGTCACCTCGGCGTTGACCTCGTCTGACAGGATCGTGCCGCTCTTGACGCGGATCACCCTGTCCGCCATGGCGCACAGCGCCTTGTTGTGCGTGATGATGATCACGGTCATCCCCGTGCTGCGGCAGGTGTCCTGCAGGAGCTTCAGGATAGCCTTGCCGGTGTTATAGTCCAGGGCGCCGGTAGGCTCGTCGCAGAGCAGGAGCTTGGGGTTCTTGGCCAGCGCCCGGGCAATCGCCACGCGCTGCTGCTCCCCGCCGGACAGCTGCGCCGGGAAATTGCGCGCCCGCTCGCGCAGGCCGACCCGCTCCAGCACCTCGGCGGCGTCGAGCGCGTCCCGGCTGAGCTTGGCGGCGATCTCCACGTTCTCGAGCGCGGTCAGGTTCGGGATCAGATTGTAAAACTGGAACACGAAGCCCACGTCCGTGCGCCGGTAGGCGGTCAGGCGGCGGCTGTCAAAGGCGGAGATCTCCTCCCCGTCCACCAGCACGCGCCCTTCGGTGAGGCTGTCCATGCCGCCGAGGATGTTCAGCAGCGTCGTCTTGCCCGCGCCGGACTCGCCCACGATCACGCAGATCTCGCCCCGGCCGACGGTGAAGCTCACGTCGTGCAGCGCGACGACCTCCACCTCGCCCGTGCGGTAGACCTTTTTCGCCTGATCGAATTGAATGAAGCCGTCGTTCATAACGGGCCCTCCGTCCGTGATCTGTACTGCTTTCATCTTATACAGGATCAGCGGGATTGTCAAATAGTAATGCCGGGAAAGCGTACTGCTTTCCCGGCATCGAGCGCCCTTTCGGGCCGTTTTGCGGTTTTTTCGTCCGGACTCAGACCTCGCCCCAGTCGGGGACCTTGACGGTGACCTGCTCCTCGGAGGACTTCTTCGCGGCCAGGGAGTAGATCAGCGCGGAGATGCCGTCGGACAGCGGGGTCTCGAAGGGCTTGCCGTTCTTCAGGCAGTCCTGGAAGCTGCAGTGGGCGTAGTAGATGACGTCGCCCGTGGCGTGGTCGTAAGAGTCGTTGAAGGTCAGCGTCTCCACGTAGGGCATATCCTCGGTCTTCCAGCTCAGCTTGGTGAACTCGAACATGCCTTCGCCGGTCAGGAAGATGGAGCCCTTGGTGCCGATGTACGCGCGGGAGCAGGTGGGCACGTCGCAGGCCCAGGAGGCGGCGATGGTGCCGATGGCGCCGTTGCGCAGACGGATGGTGATGCTGGTGTGATTGTCGAACTTGGGCACGGAAGCGATGGTGCCGGTGTAGTTGCAGGCGATGGTATCAAAGCCGCCCGCCATGGCGGTGATGAGCTTCCAGTCGTGGCTGACGGACTCGACCGTCATGCCGCAGGCCAGGTTCGGGTCGGTGCGCCAGGAGGCGCCCAGGTTGTGCGCGTGGAAGCCGAAGCCGGGGCTCAGGCGGGAGAAGGCGATGTCGACGGGCTCGCCGAACATGCCGGTCTTGACCAGCTCGAGCATCTTGCGGTAGGCGGGGCGGTAGTAGTGCGCGAAGCCGACCATGATCTTCGCGTCATATTTCTCGGCCATCTCTTTGATCTTCATGGCGTCCTCCATGGTGCAGGCCACGGGCTTCTCCATGTAGAGGGGGATGTGGTGCTTGAGGACCATCTCGACGTAGTCCAGACGCTTGGTGGGCGGCGTGCTGATGACGACGTAGTCGGACTTGACGACGTAGTCCTCGATCTCCTCGTAGGTGGCGACGGGGCAGTTGAACTCCTTCGCGACGAGGTTCGCGTTGGTCTCGCTGATGTCGAAGCCGCCGATGACCTGGCCGTCCAGACGGACGACGGCGCGGCCGTGATGACGGGCGATATCGCCGCAGCCGATCAGAAATACTTTCATGTGTTCCTCCTGTTCTCCGCTCAGGCCTTGACCAGGGCCTGCACGGTGGCAACGATGTTCTCGGTGGTGATGCCGTTCATGGCGAGCAGCCGCTCGTAGGGAGCCGACATGCCGAACTGATCCTGGATGCCGATGCGCTTGACCTGACCCTTGCCCATATCGGCGGCAACGCAGGCCACGGCGGCGCCCAGGCCGTTGATGATGTTGTGGTCCTCGACGGTGACGATCTTGCCGCAGTCGTTGACGGCGGCGGCGACCGCGTCGACGTCCAGAGGCTTCACGGTGTGCATATCCAGCACGCGCACCTCGACGCCCTCGTCGGCCAGCTTCTGCGCGGCCTCGACGGCCAGACGCACGGTGTCGCCGTTGGCGATGATGGCGGCGGCTCTGCCGTCGCGCAGCTGCTTGGCCTTGCCGATCTCGAACTGCTCGTCCGGACCGTAGATCTCGGGCACGGCGTCACGGGTGAAGCGCAGGTACACGGGGCCGTACTTCTCGGCGGCGGCGCGCACCAGCTTGCGGGCGGACTGGTAGTCGGCCGGCATGACGACCGTCATGTTGGGGATGGTGGAGAGGATGCCCATGTCCTCGATGCACTGGTGGCTGGCGCCGTCGTTGGCGGGCGTCACGCCGCCGTGGGAGCAGGCGATCTTCACGTTCAGGTTGGGGTAGCAGGCCTCCTGGCGGATCATCTCGACCATGCGCATGGAGCCGAACGCCGCGTAGGTCACCACGAAGGGGATGATGCCGCAGGTGGCGAGGCCGGCGGCGACGCCCGCCGCGCTCTGCTCGGCGATGCCGACGTTCACGTGCTGCTCGGGCAGGGCCTTGGCAAAGGCCGCGCTCTTGCAGGACTTGCCGATATCGGCGTCTACCACGAAAATGTTCTTGTTCTCTTTGCCCAGGGCAACGATCTCGTCGCCGAAGCCGTCCCTCGTTGCGATCAAGCTCATACGGCAGCTCCTTTCAGTTCCATCATGGCCTGCTTGTACTGTTCCTCATTGGGCGCGGTGCCGTGCCAGCTGCACACGTTCTCCATGTAAGAGACGCCCTTGCCCTTGACGGTCTTGCCCACGATGCACTTGGGTCTGCCGTTCTTGCGGTCACGGATCTCGTCGAGCGTATCGACCATCTGCTGCATGTCGTTGCCGTCGATGTTCCACACCTCGAAGCCGAAGGCCTCGAACTTCTTGCCGATGTCCAGCAGGGGCATGACCTCGTCGCAGGTGCCGT
Source organism: Oscillospiraceae bacterium (assembly GCA_017477695.1). Taxonomy (GTDB): domain Bacteria; phylum Bacillota; class Clostridia; order Oscillospirales; family Oscillospiraceae; genus Limivicinus. The sequence continues at coordinate 4,141 of JAFUUR010000055.1, forward strand.
CGATCTGGAGGTTGTTCCAGTCCACGAAGACGACGACGTTGTCGAGCTCGTACTTGTTGCAGACGTTGCAGGCTTCCCAGATCTCGCCCTCGTCCAGCTCGCCGTCGCCCAGGACGACGAACACGCGATAGTCCTTGCCCTGGCGCTTGCCGGCCAGCGCCATGCCGGCGCCGCAGGCGAAGCCCTGGCCCAGAGAGCCGGTGGAGATGTCGATACCGGGGCACTTCTTCATGTCGGGGTGGCCCTGGAGGATCGAGCCCTCCTTGCGCAGCGTGTCCAGAACGCTCACGTCAAAGTAGCCCTTGGTGGCGAGCGCGGCGTACTGGATGGGGCAGACGTGGCCCTTGGACAGAACGAAGCGGTCACGGTCGGCCCACTTGGGGTCGGCGGGATCGATGTTCATTTCCCGGAAGTAGCACGCAGTCACGAATTCCGCGGCGGACAGGGAGCCGCCGGGATGACCGGACTGGGCTTTAAAGATCATGTCAACGGCCTTGATGCGCAGGTCGTTTGCGATGCTTTTCAGTTCATCGACCGAAATGTTCTGCATTTGCGCTTATACTCCTTTCCCGGAACGCGGTCCGGCACACGCTTACTCTTCGATCCAGGCGATGGCACGGCCGGGAGCGCCGCTGGCGCCCTCGATCTTGAGGGGCAGGAACGCGAAGTTCCAGCGCTCTTCCTCGAGCAGCTCCTTGGGCAGGTACACTTCCTCGCCGTACCAGACGTTGTTGCTCAGCGCGATCTTGTGGGTCGGGCCGCCGCCGTCCTCGGGACGCGGGCCGCCGACGCTCAGGCCGTCGATGCAGACGCCCTTGACGCCGTGATCGACCATCCACTGGGCGCCTTCGGGAGTGAGGAAGGTCCAGTTATCGACGTAGTCGACGCCCCAGTCACGCTTGAGGCCCAGGCCGGTGCAGAGCAGGACGATGTCGCCGGGCTTGACCTTGTCGGCGTAGCGGTCGAGCAGCTCGGGGCCGATGCCGGTGTGCACGGGCAGATCGAAGAAATCCATGGGAACAGCCTCGCCCACCAGGTTCTCGATGGGATACTGGGCGGCGTCCAGGCCGTCGATGAAGTGATGGCGCGGCGCGTCGAAGTGGGTGGAGGTGTGGGTGTTCATGTACAGGCGCTCAGACTGGTAGCCGTCGCTGGCGATCTTGGTCTCGAAGTTGATCTCGCACAGCTCGTAGGGCAGGTAGCCCGGGTTGTTGTGGAAGAAAGTCTGGGAGCAGTCGATAAGCTTTTTGATCTTCATGATGAGTTCCTCCTGATATAATTAATTTTATTTACAGCTTGGTAAGGTGCGCGCGGAGCGGAGCTTACTTCCGCTTCTTGCTGTTCTTGCCGGCGACCATGCCGACGTAGACGGACACGATGATGACGATGCCGGTGACGGTGCCGGTCCAGAAGGAGTTGATGCCCAGCAGGTTGATGCCGTTGTTGATGCCCTTCTGCAGCAGCGTGCCGATCAGCGCGCCGAACGCGGTGCCGAGACCGCCGGAGAGGCTGGCGCCGCCGATGCAGGCCGCGGCGATGGCGTCGAGCTCCATGCCCACGCCGGAGGTGACCTCGACGTTCATCAGACGGGAGGCGCCCAGCAGGGCGGCGACGGCGGACAGGAAGCCGCTCATCGTGTAGCAGATGATCTTCACGCGGTCAACGGGGATACCGACCAGACGGGAGGCCTCCTCGTTGGAGCCGGTGGCGTAGATCCAGCGGCCGAACACGGTCTTGCGCAGGAGCAGATACATGACCACGACGATGATGACCATGTAGACCATGTAGTTGCGCACGCCCGGGATCATCTCGCCGCGGTTGAAGGCCTTGAAGGCCTGCAGCGTGACGGTCTGGGAGTTGCCGCCGGCAATGATCTTGGTCAGGGACGCGGCGGCGCCCTGCATGGCCAGCGTGACGATGAAGGGGGCCATCTTGACCTTGGCCACCAGCACGCCGTTGATGACGCCGCACAGGATGCCGACACCGAGCGCCACGAGCACGCCCGCCGTGATGCTCTGGGTGCGGAGCATCACCAGCACGCCGCACATGCCGGACAGGGAGTAGAGCGAGCCGACGGACAGGTCGATGCCGCCCGTGATGACGACGACCAGCTGGCCCATGGTCATGATGAGCAGAGGCGCGGAGGCCTGGAGAACGTTGCGGATGTTGCTGCCCTTCAGGGCGGTGCCGGTGACAAAGTGCAGGATGATGTACATGACCACGAGGATCACGGCCATGCCCAGCTCCAGCTTGTAAGCCCGGATGAGCTTTTTCATTTTGCTGTCAGACTGGATGGTTACGGGAGTATTCTCGCCCATAGCTGTTTACACACCTTTCTTCTATTCGGCCCATCGGCCGTCGTGATTTGATGATCGTTCCGGGAAATGCTCAAGTGCCCTCAGCGTGGGCGATGTAACGCATCATGTTCTCTTCTGTGATCTCGTCTCCGGAAAGGACGTTCTCGCCCTTGCCGTCTCGCATGACGATGACTCTGTCGCACAGCAGCTCCAGCTCGTTGAGCTCCGAGGAGACCATCAGCACGCCGGCGTTGTTCTCGGCGGCCATGGTGCGGATCCTCTGGTAGATCTCCTCCTTGGTGCGCACGTCGACGCCGCGGGTGGGCTCGTCGAGGAGGATGAGCTTGGCGTCGTCAATGATCCAGCGGCCGAAGAGGAGCTTCTGCTGGTTGCCGCCGGACAGCGCGCTCGGCGAGCAGTCCTCCGCGGGGATCTTGATCTGGATCTTCCGGATCACGTCCCGGAAGACGTCCTGCTCGTGGCGGTTGTTGACGATCATCTTTCTGCCGAGGTTGCGGTGGCCCATGATGATCGTCTCAAGGATGGGCTGACCGAAGAACAGGCCGCTGATGGCGCGGTCCTCGCCCACGTAGGCCATTTTGCTGCCCAGGGACTTGGACGGCTTGGTCGGCTTGAACTCCTCGCCCATGTACTCAAAGTGCATATCGTCGCGCAGCGAGCCGCCCCAGATGGCGCGCAGCACCGAGCTGCGGCCGGAACCGGCCAGGCCCGCGAGACCGATGATCTCGCCCTCGTGGATCACGTAGTCCTGGATGCCGCCCTCGAAGCCGAAGGTCAGCAGCGGCTGGCGTTTGTCGATCTCCTCGAGAGGCGTCTTCTCGACCTTCTCGCTCTCCAGCTTCTCGCCCAACATCTCGGTGACGATGTCGTCGTCGGAGATCTGGCTCATGGGGCGGCCGTCCACGACGAGGATGCCGTCGCGCAGGATGGAGATGCGGTCGCAGATCTCGCGGATCTCGTTCATGCGGTGGGATACGAATATAATAGCGATGTCCTGCTTGACCAGCTCACGGATGACCGCAAACAGGTTTTCGGTCTCTTCAAAGTTCAGGGAGGACGTGGGCTCGTCCAGCAGAATGATGGACGCGTCCTGTCCGATGGCGCGGGCGATCTCGATCATCTGCATCTGATCGGCGCGCAGGTTGCCTACTATGTCGCGTACGCCGATGCCTTCGCCTGCGCGGCCCAGGCGCTTGAGCGCCGCAGAGGCCAGACGGTCGGATTCGGCCCAGTCGTAACGGCCCTTCTTGTTGACGCTGTCCGCGCTGAGAGCGATGTTCTCCGACACGGTCAGGTGCGGCACCAGGGAGAGCTCCTGGTACACGACGGCCACGCCCTTGCGCAGCGCGTCCTTGGGGTTATTAAAGGTAACGGCTTCCCCGTTGAGAATGATCTCGCCCTCGTTGGGCTTGTGGGCGCCGGCTATGATCTTGATCATGGTGGACTTGCCGGCACCGTTGGCGCCCATGAGCGCGTGGATCTCGCCCGGGTAGACGGTGAGGCCGGCGTCTTTCAGCGCGACGTTTGCGTCGTACGCCTTCATGATGTGCTTGAGTTCCAGGATTGGCGCTTTCGTTTCAGTCATAGCATATCTCCGCCTAAATCTTCGTCTCATTTTCCGCGGAGAGAGGACCCTGGGGTCCCCTCTCCGCTCTCGGTTGTTTCTTAATTAATAATCGCCGGCAGAAGCGGGGTAGGTGAGCTTCAGAACGGCCTGGATATCGGGATCGTCGATATTGGCGCCGGTGACCAGGGGTTCCGGAGTCTGGATGACGTGGGCGTCAGCCTCGAGGCCGCTGATGGCCTTGAAGGCCATGACGGCAGCCCAGTAGCCCTGGCCGACAGCTTCCTGCACGACCTGGCCGGCCATGAGGCCTTCACGCATGTACTTGGTGGACTGGGGAGAACCGTCAGAGGAGACGACGGCGATCTTGCCGGTGAGGCCCGCGATGTCGAGGCAGTCGACGGCGGCGAGGCCGGCCTGCTCATACATGCAGTAGATGCCGGTGGCTTCGGGGTGCGCGGTCAGCAGGTCGTTGCAGATGTTGGTGGAGTCGGACACGGTCAGGTCCTTGGTCTGGGAGACCTGGGCGATGGTCACGCCGTTCTCCTCGCAGGCCAGCTCCAGGCCGGCCATCTTGGCCTTGGCGTTGTCGCGGTCGAGCGGGAGGGAGATGACGACGATGGAGTCGCCGCCGAGGGCCTTGGCCTGCTCGCACAGGTAGGTGCCGGCGTCGTAACCGGAGGAGTAGTCGTCAGCGGAGATGAAGCAGTAGTAGTTGTCGGTGGTGGAGCCGATCGCGGCGATGGTCACGGGGATGCCTTCATCCTCGCAGGGATCCAGAACGGAAGCGCAGGAGGTGGAGGACACGGGGCTCAGGACGACGGCGTCGACGCCCATGGTGACGGCGGTCTCGGCGTTGTTGGCCTGCTTGGCGTCGCTGTTCTCAGCGACCAGGGTGGTGTAGTCGGCGCCGAACTCTTCGCAAGCGAGGCGGACACCGTCTTCGACCCACTGCCAGTACTCGATATCGAGCGACGGGGCGAGGTAAACGATCTTCTTGCCCTCTACGCTGATGCCGTCTTTGGAGATGTCATCGGTGTAAAAGAGCTCTTCGGAAGCGGCTTCCTCAGCGGGAGCAGCCTCTTCGGCGGGGGCGGCCTCTTCGGCGGGGGCGGCCTCTTCAGCGGCAGCGGGCGCCTCGGTGGCGGCGGGGGCGGTAGTGGTCGTGGTGGAGCTGGAGCCGCAGGCGGCCAGCGCGAGGACCATGACCAGCGCGAGGATCAGTGCAAGTGCTTTTTTCATAAGTCCCTCCTGATTTTTTAGGGCGGATGCCCTTTTTGTGATTGTATCATACCGCCTTTTTTTCACCCTGCCAACCGTAAGATTTCGGCACTTGCGGGGGATTTTTTAAGCTAAATTGACAAAAATTTGCCAAGGGATCGGGCAGCCCTTTGACCAGCTTATTCATTCTGCACAAAGCCCGCCCGGCATTTTTGACAAGTGCCACAAAAGCCCAGGCCCGTCTCCCGGCCGTCGGCCGGGGAAATCTTACGGGAGGGGGTGTTATTTTACGAATTGTACAAAACTGTCGCTTTTTGTGTTTTTCGCCTATGCCGCAGGGGGATTTCTTACGATTTATCCCGCCGTTTTCGTTGTTTTGAATGAAAGGCAACTTGTTTTCCGGGGCGATCTGTGCTTTAATAAGGAGGATGGAAAACTCTTGCAGGAGGAGGGGATCAAGCCCATGCTGAAGGTTTTGATCTGTGACGACGAGCTGAGCATCTGCCGCCTGATCGTGCGGCTGGTCCGATGGGAGCAGCTCGGGCTGAGTCTGGCGGGGACGGCCCAGAACGGGAAGGACGCGCTGGAGATGATCGTGAACGAGCGGCCGGACATCGTGCTGACGGATATCCGCATGCCGGTCTATAACGGGATCGAGCTGGCCGGCAAGGCGCGGCAGCTCGGGCTCGACACGCGCTTCATCGTCATCAGCGGCTACGACAGCTTCAGCTACGCGCAGGACGCGCTCAAGGCCAGCGTCTCCGACTATCTGCTCAAGCCCGTCAACGCGCAGGAGCTCAACGCCGCGCTCGACCGCGTGGTCTCCCAGATCCGGCAGGAGCGCCAGCAGCAGGATCTGGTGGACACCATCGAAAACCGGCTGCAGCGCATGAGCAGCGCCGAGCGGGACATCTTCATGAAAAACGTGATCCTCGGCAACGCCTCCGCCTATTCGGAGACCATGCTGCGCGCCTGCGGCCTGCACTTTACGGAGGACTGCAGCGCCGCCTTCGCCATGGTGTTCGACGGGGCGGGCGCGGGAGCCTCCGCCCTGCTCGAGCGGTGGATCGACCGCGTGCGCGACACGCTGCGCCTCGAGGATTACCCCTGCCTGCGCGAGCTGGTCTGCTACCGGGAGGGCAGTCTCCTTTACGGCATCCTGAACTTTCCCGCCAGCCAGGCCAGCGTCGTGCGCAGCTACCTGGAGGATATCTATTACGCCGGGCGCAAGGCCTGCACCGTGCTGCCCGACCTGCATGTGACGCTCGCCGCAGGCAAGCTCGTCGACGCGCCCGCCCGGCTGTCCGACTCGATGCAGAGCGCGCGCGAGGCGCTGCACTGCCGCATCAACACCGGGACGGACCGGGTGCTGATCTACGGCGACCTCCCGCCCGAGCTCCTGCGCCGCCCGCGGCTGGACAACGCCGTGGTCACGCGCCTGCGCTCGTGCCTCGACCTGTGCGACGCGGAGGCTGTCGAGAGCATCATCCGGGCGCTGTTCCGCCAGCAGCCGGCCGGCAGCCTCGTCTCCTGCTTCCTGCTGGCAAACGAGCTGCTCAGCTTCGTGCGCACTGAGCAGAGCAGCAACCGGCCGGACGCCGATTACACCGTGGACGCGCCGGAGCTCTACGAGCAGACGCGCGCCGCCCTCGAGACCGCCTGGCTGCCCGAGCAGCTCTGCGAAAGCCTGCTGGCCTACTGCGCCGCCTGCTTCGAGAACTCCGCCCGCCGCGCCCCGGTCCCCTCGGATCAGTCCATCGAGCTGGCCAAGAAGTATATCGCGGAAAACTACGGCGGTGAATGTTCCCTGCAGGACGTCGCGGGCTATGCGCATCTGTCGCCCAACTACCTCAGCAGCACCTTCAAGAAGAAGGTGGGCATGAGCATGAACACCTATATCACCGTGGTGCGCATCAACGAGGCCAAGCGCCTGCTGAAGGACTCCGACGAGGGCATCTACGACATCGGCGAGCGCGTCGGCTACCGCGACCCCAAGCATTTCCGCAAGGTCTTCAAGGACAACGTGGGCATCTCGCCCGCCAAGTATCGCAGTCTGTATCGCTGACGAAAGGACGCCCCGCTTATGAACGAACCCTTTTCCGGCAGACGGATCGGCATCGCCGCCTGCGCATTGATGGCCGTCATGGCCGCCGCAGCCGTCGCGCTGCTCGTGCTGGGCTCCTCGGCCGGCACGCGGCTCATCGCCGCCGCGCTGCTGCTCGTCGCGGGCGCCGCCTTCCTGCTTTTTCAGTTCGGCATCCGGCCGAAGCTCGTGCAGCACGACATGGCGGTCAACACGCTGCTGACCCTCTCCGACCGCGGTGAGGACGGGGAGGAGCGGCTCGTCCTCCCGCCGCTGAACGTGCTGCTGGACGAGGTGATCTCGCAGCAGCGCGCGAAGTATCAGATGATGCTCTCACAGGACCGCAACTCCCTCATGGTCCTGCAGAACCAGATCAACCCCCATTTTCTCTACAACACGCTCGACTGCATCCGCGGCGAGGCGCTCGAATCGGAGATGGACGATATCGCCAGCATGGTGGAGTCGCTCTCCACCTTTTTCCGCTACAGCATCAGCTCCGGCGACATCCTCGTGCAGCTGCGCGACGAGCTGCGCAACATCCAGATCTACTATCAGATCCAGAAATACCGCTTCAAGGACCGTTTCCGCATGGAGATCGAGTGCGAGGACGACCGCGCGCTCGACTGCTACCTGCCCAAGCTGACCCTGCAGCCGATCATGGAAAACTGCATCCTCCACGGCCTGGAGATGACGGAGGCCGACGGTTTGATCCTGATCCACGTGTGCCTGACGGATCAGCGCCTCATCATCACCGTTTCCGACAACGGCTGCGGCATGACGCCCAATGAGCTCGCGCAGCTGCGTGAAAAGATCAACAGCGAGCTGCCCCCGGCGAGCGAGCGCGGCATGGTCCGCCACGGGCTCGCCATCCAGAATATCAACAAGCAGCTCAAGCTCATCTTCGGCCAGGGCTACGGGCTGTACGTGTCCAGCCAGGTAGGCGAGGGCACGGAGGTGGAGCTGCAGATCCCCGCCGTCTTCCGGCGGCGCGACCTCACCCTGCGGGGGGAACGGCTATGAAACGGGAGCTGCTGCACCTGCAGGAAGTGAGCAAGATCTATCACTCCCACGAGGTCTTCCGCCACCTAAGCTTCGACGTGTTCGCGGGCGAGGCCGTGGGTATCCTGATCCCGCCGCTGTCCGGCAAGACGACGCTCACGCGCATCCTGCGCGGGGACGAGGATTACAGCGGCGCCATCTTCTTCGGCGGGAAACTCGTCAACGGCTCGCTCAAGCCCTATAACGCGAGCCGCGAGCTGCTGTGCCTGTCCGAGGTCTCGCCTCTGGTCCCCAACCTCACCATCGGTGAAAACGTTTTCCTCATGCCGGACAAGCACTTTTTCCGCCCCATCAACCGCCGCCGGGACGACGAGTCCGCCCAAGCCTATCTCAACGAGCTGGGCGTGCAGATCTCCGCGGGAGAGCTCGTGCGCAACACCGATCTCTTCACCCGGCACATGGTACAGATCGCCCAGGCGGTGCAGCTCGGCGTGCGCCTGGTGGTGTTCGACGACCCCGCCGCCTATTACGACCCCAAGCAGCTCGAGGACGTGCAGGGCGTGCTGCGCCTGCTGCACGAGAAGGGCATCGCCGTGCTGTGGCTCGCTGCCTCCGCCTTCCCCTTCGACCCGGCGCTGCTCGACCGCGTGATCCGCATCGACGATTACCGGAAGACGCGTACCGTCTTCCACCCGGCGCAGATGACCGCGCGCCGCAGTACGGAGCCTCCTCTCCCTGCCGCGCCGCAGAGCGGGCAGCCCGCCTCCCCCGCGGGATCGCGGGAGGTCCCCGCGCTGCGGATGGACGGCGTACAGGGCCCCGGCCTGCCGCGCATCGACCTGCGGCTGGAGCGCGGCACCGCCATCGGCGTGAGCGCGCCGCGCACGCACACCCTGCAGCGCTTCGGCGACCTGTTCCTCCCCGGGCAGAACGTGGAGCTGCGCGGCAGCTTCTCCGTCGGCGGGAAGGATCGCCCCGGCGCCGACCTGTATGCCGACTTCGGCAGCCGCTACGTCGTGCTGACGGACAGCTTCGCCCACGACCAGCTTCTGGAGGAGCAGTCCATCCTGGACAACGTCTACCTCCCGGTCGCGCGCAGCCGCAGGCTGCGCATGCTCTCGTTCGGCGTGGGCTTCCAGCGCGCACTGCGGCAGGAGATCAGCGAGCGGCTCGCGCTTGCGCCCGCCGCGCTGGACGCGCCCGCTGCGGAGCTGGATCTGCACGCGGCGCAGGAGCTGGTGCTCTTTCGCATCGAGCTGCAGCGGCCCGCCTTCGTGGTCTACGCCTCGTCCTACAGTCAGGTGGACAACCGCCTGCAGGAGCTGCTGGACGCCTACTTTCGCCGCTATCTGCAGGGCGGCAGCGGTCTGCTGATCGCGGCGCCCGGGCTCGACCGCTTTCAGCCGCTGCTCAGCGAGCGCATCGACCTCTCCCGGAGATAAAACGAACAAAACGCTGCGGAGGCGCCCCGATGGGGCGCCTCCGCAGCGTTTTGCCGTATTTAGGCTTCCTCCGGCTCCAGCCCGGCGGTCGGTGCGCGCGTGATGCGGCGGTCGTTCTCGCCGCCGCCCACGATCAGCGGCACGTTTTCCAGGATGAGCGAAGAGGTGTCCAGCCCGTACCATTTGACCTTGGAGCCGGCCGCCTTGCGGATCGAATACTTCGTGTTCAGGATCAGCTCGTCCAGCGAGCTGAGCTCCGTCTTGGTGGAGACGGACTTGTGGATGATGCAGAACTTGAAGGTTCCCACGGTGGACTCGCCGTAGATGGAATACTTCTTGTCCTGCCGCGGCAGCTCGCCGCGCGCCTGCAGATCCTGCACGATCTGCCGCAGATAGACGTTGATGCGCTGAGAGCACTTGAAGCCCAGGTTCAGCCGGATGCGGTAGATGAAATCCGTCCCGTAGGTCTCAAGCTGGTAGTTCATGGTGTCCGGCTCGTTGAGCACGTTGACGCTCACGAACCAGTAGGCCTGGGCGCGCTTGGTGTCCTTGTCGAGGATGGAATAGAGGATGTCCCTGTCGATGGTCTCGGGGTCGGAGCCGCCGCCGAGATAGACGAGGTTGTGCGCGAGCAGCGGGATCTCTTTGTCCGCGTGCAGCGCCCGCAGCGCGGGGATATGCTCACGCAGCGGCAGGCGCGTGGAGTATTTCTGCTCGAGCTGCGTGCCGCGGTACCAGACCACCATGATCCACAGCAGGATCAGCGTCAGCAGCACGGTGACGTAGCCGCCATGGGTGAACTTGCTCAGGCTGGAGATGAAGAACACCGCCTCGATCACGCCGAACACGGCCAGCACCGCGGCCGCCAGCGCCGGCAGCTTCCTGAGCTTTCGCAGGTACACGGAGATGAGCAGCGTCGTCATCAGCATCGTCACCGTGATCGCGAGGCCATAGGCCGCCTCGATGCGCGCGCCGGAGCGGAAATAGAGCACCACCAGGCTGCAGCCGATCCACAGCACGGTGTTGACCGTGCCGATATAGAGCTGGCCCTTGGTGTCGGCCGGGTACCGGATCTCCAGATGCGGCAGCAGGTCCAGGCGGATGGCCTCTGAGACGAGCGTGTAGGAGCCCGTGATGAGCGCCTGCGAGGCGATGATCGCCGCGGCGGCGCCCAGCAGCACGGCGAAGGGCCGCAGCAGCTCCGGCAGCATCAGGAAGAAGGGGTTGAGATCCTCCACGGCGTAGAGCGCGGCGTTCGCCTGGTTGCGGATGATCCACGCCCCCTGGCCCAGATAGTTGAGGATCAGACAGAGCTTGACGAAGGGCCAGCTGAAATAGATGTTCTCCTTGCCCACGTGGCCCATGTCCGAATACAGCGCCTCCGCGCCGGTCGTAGCAAGAAAGACGCTGCCCAGGATCATGAAGCCGAGCTTGTTGTAGGGACTGAACAGGATGCGCAGCGCGTAGACGGGGCTGAAGGCCTTCAGCACCGCCGCGTGCCCCAGAACGTGCACCAGCCCCGTGATCCCGAGGAACGAGAACCAGAGCAGCATCACCGGGCCGAAGGCCTTGCCGATGCGGCTGGTGCCGGCGTGCTGCACGGAGAACAGCAGCGTGATGATCAGCAGCGTGATCGCCACGACCTTCCACTGCCCCGCGCCGAGGAAGCGGTTCATCGACTCGATGCTGCGCAGGCCCTCCACCGCGGTCGTGACCGTGACGGCCGGCGTCAGCACGCCGTCGGCCAGGAGCGCGGCGCCTCCGAGCATGGCGGGCAGGATGAGCCACTTGCCGCAGTGCTTGACGAGCGTGTACAGCGAGAAGATGCCGCCCTCGCCGTGGTTGTCCGCCTTCATGGCGATGAGCACGTATTTGATGGTGGTGAGCAGGGTGATCGTCCAGATCACGAGCGAGAGCGAGCCGATGATGAAGGCCTCGTTCGTCTCGCCGATGCCGCCGTTGCCCTCGAGGATCGACTTCATCACGTACAGGGGCGAGGTCCCGATATCCCCGTACACGATGCCTATGGTCACGAGAAACAGCCCGAAGCGAAAGCCCTGTTTTTTCTTCATAGCGAACCGACCACCTTTAATCGACCTTGATCATGCGGTATCCCACGCCGATCTGCGTCTGGATATACTGCGGAGAATCCGGCCCCGTCTCCAGCTTTTTGCGCAGCGTCGCCATGAAGACCCGCAGCGACGCGATGTTGTTTTCCCAGCTCCCGCCCCAGATGTTCTGGATGATGTAGGTGTGCGTCAGCACCTTCCCCACGTTCCGGCTCAGCAGGCACAGGAGCTTATACTCGATCGGCGTGAGCTTCAGCTCCTCGTCGTCCAGATAGGCGCAGCCCGCCGCGTAATCGATGCGCAGCCGCCCGTTGCGAAAAACGGCGTCCGGCGGGCTTTCGTGCCCGGCCTGCGTCAGCCGCCTCTGCGTCACGCGCAGCCGCGCCAGCAGCTCCGCCACCGAAAAGGGCTTGGTCAGATAGTCGTCCGCGCCCGCGTCGAGCGCCTCGATCTTGTCCGTATCCTCGCTGCGCGCGCTGATGACGATGATGGGCGTGTTGGTCCAGGAGCGGATGCGCCGGATGACCTCGACCCCGTCCATATCCGGCAGGCCCAGATCCAGCAGGATGATGTCCGGGTTGTGGCAGGCCGCCTCCATGAGCGCGGTCTGTCCGTTGAGCGCCGTGACATACCGGTAGTCGTTGGCCTTGAGCGTGACGGTGATGAGATTGCGGATGGAAGCGTCGTCCTCCACGATCTCGATCAGATATTTATCCATAGAAAGGCACCTCCTCCAGTGGGAGCGTAAAGCTGAACACCGCGCCGTGGGGCCGGTTGTCCGTCACCTCGATCTGCCCGCCGTGGGCCTCGACGATCGCCCTGCACAGGGCGAGCCCCAGGCCCGTGCTGCGCCGCCCGTCCGAGGGCTTGCCGCCGCCCACGTAGAACATGTCGAAGACCTTGTCCTTGTCCTCGGGCAGCACGCCCTCGCCGTCGTCCGCGACCGAGACGCGCGCCCACTCTCCTTCCCGCACGGCCGAGATGCGCACCGTCGAACCGGGCGGGGAATACTTCAAAGCGTTATCGATCAGGTTCACGAGGACCTGCACGATGAGCTGCGCGTCCGCCTTGACCAGCAGCAGCTCTTCCACCGGCCGGAGCTCGACCGTGTGCGTGTCGCCCGTGGGGCGGGCGTGCGCCGCGGCCTCCGCGAGCAGATCCTCCAGCAGCTCCGTGCCGAGCTTGAGCCGGGCCCTGTCGTGCTCGAGGCGACTGCTGGCCAGCAGGTTCTCCACAAGGCCGATGAGCCACTGCGCGTCCTCATAGATATCCGCGTACAGCGTCCTGCGCGTCTCCTCGTCGAAGCTCTCCCCCCGGGAGAGCAGGTTGCCGGCGTTGCCGGAGATGGAGGTCAGCGGCGTGCGCAGATCGTGCGAGACGGTGCGCAGCAGCGTCGAGCGCAGGCGCTCGTTCTCCACCTGGACGGCGGCCTCCTCCTTCTCGCGGGCGTTCTTCTCGTTCTCCAGCGCCAGGGCGCACTCCCCCAACACCGACAGCAGGATCCCCTGCTCGGAGATCTCCACCGGCGCGGCGCGCACGTCGATCCCCACGATGGCGTAGACGCTCTCCTGCACCTGCACGGGGAAGTAGCGCCACGCGGCGGAGGCCGCGCTCTCGTTGCGCCGCAGCACCAGGTCGAGCGTCTCCTGCTCGGCCTCGCGCGCGTAGCCGCCGCAGCGCGGCGACAGGCGCGCCTGCCCGCACACGCCGTCCTCCACCTCGAGGATCACGAAGGGCTGCTCCAGCAGCTTGCCCACCTGCTCGGAGCAGATATCCAGGATCTCCTCGCGGCTCTTGCGCTTGGCGAGCATCTGGTCCGTGTCGGAGATGATCTTGGTGCGGTAAGCGGTCCGCGCGGCCTGGCCCGCCGTGCTCTTGAGGCGGATCGCAAGCGTCCCGGTGATCCAGGCCGTCAGGAACATGACGACGAAGGTGACCGGATAGCCCACCTCGTAGGCGTTGAGCGTGAAGCGCGGCTGTACGAAAAAGTAATTGAACAGAAACACGGAGGCGATGGCGGCCGCAAGGCTGTACACCCGGTGCGAGGTCGCGACCGAGATCAGCAGCACGCCCAGCAGGTAGGCCATCATGATGTTGGAGCTTGTAAAGCCGAGCCGGTCGAACAGCGCGCCGAGCAGCGTCGCCGCGGTCAGCACCGCGAGGCTCACGGCGAGGTCGATCAGCACCTGCCGCAGGCTGACGCTCTCCCCCTCCGGCCGCCGGTACGCGGCGCGCCGACGCCCGTCCGGGATCACGTGGACCTCCGCCTCGGGGATGAGGCGCACGAGCGTGTCCGTCAGACCGGGCTTGGGAAAGAGCTTTCTGCCAGGGAAATCGCTCTGGCCGATCACGATCCGACCGATATCCGCCAGCCGGGCGTACTCGGCGATCTGATAGGCGACGTCGTCCCCGCACACGGTCTCGATCTGCGCGCCGTGCTCCTCCGCCGCGCGCATATTCTCCTGCAGGCGCCTGCGGTCCGCTGCGTGCATGCGGCTGAAGGCCGGCGTCTCCACGAAGAGGGCGACGAGCTCCGTCTCCCCGGGCTTGACCATGCGGGCCGCCGCCCGGATGATCGCGGCGTTCGACGGCGCCGGGGACAGGCAGACCAGGAGCTTCTCTTTTTTATCCTGCATGCCATTCTCCTCCCTCTGTCCGCGGCGTTGCCCATCTTTATTCTGCCACGAACAGGTTAAAAATGAGATTAAGAGACTTTTTGTGGTGTTAAGATTTCGTTAAGGCCCCCTCAGTATACACCCTTTTGCGCAAAAAATCTCCCGTATCCGCGAACGGATACGGGAGATCGCTATGCTGTTTTGCGCGGTTTTGCCGCGCGGCTTCGGGCTCAGATATCGTGGCAGACCTTGCCGGGGTTGAGGATGCCGTCCGGGTCGAAGACCTTCTTGATCGCGCCCATCAGACCGTAGCACGTCTCGCCCACCGACTCACGCAGGTACTCCTTCTTCGCGTGACCGATCGCATGC
>JAFUUR010000056.1 GCA_017477695.1 Oscillospiraceae bacterium
AACGCCCTCTTCGAGGCGCTGGATCTGCACGACGTGATCCTCGTCGGCCAGAGCCAGGGCGCCTCGACCATCTGGGCATACGTCGCCCAGTTCGGCACGGCGCGGCTGAAGGCCGTCGTCAGCGTGGATCAGAGTCCGAAGATGATCAACGAGGGCGACTGGCAGGACGGCATGTACGGGCTCGACACGCAGACGCGGCCGACCTTCTTCGCTTCTCCCCTGCCCGCGCCCAACAGGCAGCCGCTGGATCCGGGCCTGACGGCGTTCCTCGCGGCACACGCCGGCGAGGTGCCCGCCTTCGATATGGCGCTGGCCCTGCCTCTGCTCTTCGACCACGCGGACGCCGACTGGCGGGACGCGATCGCCGCAACGGACGTGCCGGCGCTGTTCATCGCCGGCGGCGAGAGCCCCTTCTGGCCGCCGCAGCACGCGGTGGATATGGCGGCGCTCGCCCCGAAGGGCAGCTTCCGCATCGTCGAGGGCTCGGGCCACGCGGTCAACTGGGAGTTTTCGGACGCGTTCAACGCGATCCTGCTCGACTATATCCGTTCACTCTGAGGCCCAGCTTAGGGAAAGCAAAACAGGAGCGGCAGCAGCCGCTCCTGTTCTTTTTTTCGTGCCGGTCAGCCGATATAGATATCACAGTCGGCGAGCTTGCCGCCGAAGTCCGTGCTGCGGACCGTCCGGCCCGTCTGCCGTACCTCGATGCCGCGGGCGATGCCTTCGATGCTTTCCATGCTGTCGTACCCGCGCACGCCGATGATCCAGCCCTCCTCCGGGTGGAAGAGGATCACGAAATTGCCGGTGGCGTAGACCGTGCCCTCCGGATTCATCGGATGCGTGGCGGTGGCCTGGAACTTATAGGCCTGCACCGCGCCCCAGGTCTCCTCGGTGATCGGGCCCGGCGTCCAGCCGGAGAGGATCATGGCCCCGCCGTTCACGAACTGCGGCGCGTACATCACGTCCACCACGCAGGCCGGTTGGTAGCACCGGTAGGTCTCGTTGTAGAGCTCGTTCGCCTCCAGGAGGCTGGACCAGCCGTCTGCTCCGGGACCCACGAAGCCCCAGTAATCCGGCGAGGGCGCCCAGTTTGCCTTGAACTGCACCTCCGGGCACTCCTCCGGCCCTTCGAAGGTGAACACGTACTCCGTCGGGACCTCTCTGCTGACGTTGCCGTACTGCGCGGTATAGTGCTCTCCGGCCGCGGGTCGGTGGCTGCTCACGGTGAACTGCGTCACCGCGTAGGCCGTCACGCTGAGCAGGCAGGTGATCGCCGCGGCGATCAGCACCGTGCGCCAGATTTTCTTCATTTTGATCACGTTGCGTTTCTCCTCGTTTTCCAGGAGCTGCCCCGTACGGAGGATCGCCTCCTCCGGGATGGCGTTCATCGCCGCGAGCAGATCGTAGTTCGTCAACGGTAGCCCTCCTTTTCCAGGCGCGTGCGCAGTCTGCCGCGCACGCGGTACAGCATGCTTTTGACCTTGCTCTCGTTCATGCCCAGCCGCGCCGCGATCTCCGCCACCGGGCAGAGGTAGTAATAGCGGGCGGTAAAGACCAGCTTTTCCGTCTCCTTCAGCCCGGCGGTAAAGTCCCGGATCAGCCGCTCCAGCTCTCTGCGCTGCAGCTCCTCTTCCAGGTCCTTCTCGTTTGCCAGGCACTCGGAGAGCTCGTCCAGGGCCAGGGCCGTCTCTCCGCCGCCGCGCTTCTGCCGGTGCTTTTCCCGGTAGCGGCCGATGGCGGCGTTGCGCGTCAGGCAGCCGAGAAAGGCCGAAAGGATGCGCGGGCGCTCGTCCGGCATGGCGTTCCAGGCGCCGAGCCACGTATCGTTTACGCACTCTTCCGCGTCCTGCTCGCTGCCGAGGACGTTGAAGGCCACCCGGTGGCAGTAAGCCCCGTATTTCTTCGCCGTCTCGCTGATGGCCCGCTCGGACCGCTGCCAGTACAGATCCACGATGGCTGAATCCTCCATGCGGCACCTCCTTGTATTTCTTGAGCGCTCACCCTTATGGACGCCGAAACCGCCCGCCGCGTTGCATCTGCTCCGGGATTTGCGCAAATTGTTATACCATCTTTCCGCGCTTTATGGTAGAATGGCAAAAAACCTTACAGGAGATCGACCATGCTTACTGTCAACGATCTGTCCATGCAGTTCGGTTCCTCCGTGCTCTTCAGCCGGGTCGACCTGCAGTTCACCGCCGGCAACTGCTACGGCATCATCGGCGCAAACGGCGCCGGGAAGTCTACCTTCATCCGCATCCTCTCCGGAGAGTTGGAGCCGACCTCCGGCAGCGTCGTGCTCGACCCCAAGCGGCGCATGTCCGTGCTCAAGCAGAACCAGAGCCTGTATGACGACTGCCCCGTGCTCGACACCGTCATCATGGGTCACCAGCGCCTGTACGACTGCGGCCGGGAAAAGGACGCGATCTATGAAAAGGAGGACTTCACCGACGAGGACGGGATCCGCGCGGCCGAGCTGGAGGAAGAATTCTCCGAGCTGGGCGGCTGGGAGGCCGAGAGCGACGCCGGGCGCATCCTGCAGGGCCTGGGCGTGGACGTCTCTTTGCACGGCGAGCTCATGCGGGAGATCGACCCGCGGCTGAAGGTCAAGGTGCTGCTGGCACAGGCGCTCTTCGGTCACCCGGACGTGCTGCTGCTCGACGAGCCGACCAACAACCTCGACCTTGCGAGCGTCGTCTGGCTGGAGGACTTTCTCATGGACTACGAGGGCACGGTCCTCGTAGTCAGCCACGACCGGTATTTTCTCAACAACGTCTGCACTCATATCGTGGATATCGACTACGGCAAGATCAAAATGTACGTCGGCAACTACGATTTCTGGTATGAGTCCAGTCAGCTCATCCAGAAGCTGATGCGCGACCAGAACAAGAAGGCCGAACAGAAGATCCAGGAGCTGCAGACCTTCATCGCCCGCTTTTCAGCCAACAAGTCCAAATCCCGGCAGGCGACCTCCCGCCGCAAGCTGCTGGAGAAGATCACCGTGGAGGAGCTGCCCGCCTCCGGCCGCCGCTATCCCTGGGTCGGCTTCAAGGCCGAGCGCGAGCCCGGCAAGGACCGGCTCTTCGTCACGGAGATCAGCAAGAGCGTGGACGGCGTCCCGCTCCTCAACAAGGTCAGCTTCATCGTCGGCAGGGAGGACAAGATCGCCGTCGTCGGCAAGAACGAGCTCGCCGTTACGATGCTGTTCAAGATCCTCATGGGCGAGGAGGAGCCGGACTCCGGCAGCGTCAAGTGGGGCGCATCCATCCAGCCCGCCTATTTCCCCAAGGATCACAACGATTATTTCGAGCACTTCGACGAAGACCTCATCGAGTGGATGCGCCAGTTCTCCGACGACAAGCGCGAGAGCTATCTGCGCACCTTCCTCGGGCGCATGCTCTTCTCCGGGGACGACGTGTACAAGCCGGCGAAGGTCCTCTCCGGCGGTGAAAAGGTGCGCTGCATGCTCAGCCGCATGATGCTCTCCGGCGCGAATTTCCTCCTGCTGGATCAGCCCACCAACCACCTCGACCTTGAGAGCATCGCCGCGCTCAACAACGGCCTCGAGGCTTTCAAATACAATATCATCTTCTCCTGCCACGACCACCAGCTCACGCAGACGGTCGCCAACCGCATCATCGAGATCACGGACGACGGCCTCATTGACAGGCTGTGCACCTACGACGAGTATATGCAGCTCGTCAAGCCCGCGGAATAGTTCAAATTCTTGAAATTGTCTCTTTACCTTTTCCCCGCAAGGGCGTATAATGCCCATCGTAATGACTATATGGCAAAACAGTCTTGCTGTTTCGCCGTTCTTTCGTCATGATACTCCTGTCGTGGGAGGCGCTGTTATGGAGAACAACAAGAAGAAAGAATTCTGGCGGGTCGTGAAATTCACGCTCTTTTCGATCAGCGCCGGACTGATCGAGATCGTCAGCTTTACGCTGCTCAACGAGCTGACGAGCTGGAGCTACTGGCCCTGCTATCTCATCGCGCTGGTGCTGTCGGTGCTGTGGAACTTCACTCTCAACCGGAAGTTCACCTTCCAATCGGCGGCAAACGTCCCCGTGGCGATGCTGAAGGTGGCGCTGTACTATGCGGTCTTCACCCCGCTGAGCACCATCGGCGGCAATTACCTCGCCGAGACGCTGCACTGGAACGAGTACCTCGTCACGGCGCTGAACATGATCCTGAATTTCGTCACGGAATTCCTGTACCAGCGCTTCTTCGTTTACGGCAAGAGCATCGACACGGCTGCAAAAAGCAAGCCGGAATGAGCCTGAGAGCGACAACGCGCCCCCGCGTCCAAAAGGACGCGGGGGCGCGTTCCCGTTTGCGCTCAGATCATGATGCCGCTCTTTTCCTTGGAGCTCTCCAGAATGCCGTTGAGCCACTTGCCGGGCAGGTAGAGGACAAAGGCCATCCCCACGCAGCCGAGCGTGATCAGCAGCAGGATGCCGAGGTTTTTCCAGTAATACAGCCCGTAGAAGCCGCACACCGCCTCGCGCATGGCGTTCATGGCAAACTTGTACGGCATGAAGGGATAGAGGATCTGGAACGGCCGCGGCAGGACCTCCACCGGGTAAGTGCCGCCGGAGCCCGCCACCTGCAGCACCATCACGATCACCGACACCGCGAGGCCCGCGGCGCCCAGGGTGAAGGCCAGCATGTAGTTGATCATGGAGAAGCAGATCCCCGTCACCACCGCCGCGAGCACGAAGAAGACCGGGTGCGTGCAGAGGATATCCACATACAGGAGGTTCCCCAGCGAGGTGATCAGCGCCTGCGCCACGCAGATGATCAGAAACAGCGCGTAGCGGCCGAAGAAGTGCTGCGGCATGGTGAGGTTCGGCGGCGCGTCCTCCTTGCGGATGCGCGTTTTGAGCAGCACCGCGCAGAACAGCGCCCCGACCCACTGGGCCAGCACCGTGTAGAACGGCGACATCTGCGAGCCGTAGCTGTCCACCAGGTAGAACGGCTCGTCCGCCACCTTGATGGGCGAGGCGATCCGGCTGCTCAGCACGTCCGGCCCGTTGCGCAGCAGCTCCATCACCTCCCGGAGAAAGTCGCTGTCCGCGAGCGCGTCCACGAATTCCGCCATCTCAAGGAGCTTTGCGCGGATGGTCGCGATGCCGCTCTTGGCGCTGAGCACGCCCGACTCCAGCCTTGCGACGCTGCCCGCCATGGATGCAAGCGTCCCGGAGGCGGCGGCCGTCTTCTCCTGGATCAGCTTGAGCAGCTCCGCCACGCTGCTGGCCGCGTCGTTGACGCTGCCCACCACGTCCTCGATATGGATGCCGATGGTGTCCGCGATCTCGATGATGAGACTGGAGAGCAGCTCGCTGATGCGGGAGGTGCGTTCGAGCAGCTCCGTCATGCGCTCCTGCGCGGCGGCCCACTGCTCAGAGTCCTCCACGTCCACGGGTGCGAGGTCGCTCAGGGACTGGCCCAGCTCGCCGAGCGTGCCGCTCAGCTCGCCGAGGAGCCGCGCCATGCCGCTCAGCCCCGCCGTGTTGGCCAGGGACTGCAGCTCCTGCACGCGGGCGCGCAGGTCGTTGATCGCCTGCAGGCGCTCCTCACGGCTGCCGTTGATGAACTCATTATAGGTCTCGGGGTCGAGCAGCGCCTGGCTCAGCTCGCTGTAAAAGGTGCTGATGTTGGCGTTGAGCCCCTGGAGCATGGCGCTGATCTGCGTGACCAGCTCCCGCACGGTCAAGTCCACCCCGGCCACGTCGCCCGCGATGATCCCGGCGAGCTCGCCCGTGTAGCCGATGGTGCTGCTCATGTCGCCCACGAGTGTGCTCGAGGCGAGCAGCAGCGCCTGCGCGCTGTTGGCCACGTTGATGAGGTTGTCGAGCGCGGCGTTCGCGTCGGCCAGACGCAGGCTCAGCTCCTGCAGACGGTCGCTCAGATCCCGCAGGAGCTGCTCGACGTCGATCCCGTTGGCCTCCAGCGCGAGTACGATCTCGGACGCGCCCGAGACCAGCGTCTGCAGGACGGTCGCGTTCACCTGGTTCTGCACGGCGGTCTTCGCCTGGCCAGTGATCTTCGGCGCGATGGCGTTTTTCTTGCCGTTTTCGTAATAGGTAAGCTGCGGATGCTCGAAACGCAGCGTCAGAAAGCTGATGAAATCCCGGGAGAAATCCGACGGGACGAGCAGGGCCGCGTAGCAGTCGCCGCTGTAGACGCGCCAGAGTGCCTCCTCCTTGCTGTCCACGAAGACCCAGCCGATCTGATCGTTGGACTCCAGCGCGCCGATGATGGTGTCGCCGAGATTGAGCTTTACGCCGAGGACCTCCGCGCCCTTGTCCTCCGACACGACCGATACGCGGATGCGCGAGGTCGCGCTCTGGCCGTAGGGGTCCCAGTTGGAGAAGATGTTGAACCAGGCGTAGAGGCAGGGCACGAGGCAAAGGCCCATCAGGACCACGATGGCGACGACGCTTTTGAAGATGCGCCCGGCGTCATGTCTGATGATCCACCGTATGTTTTTCACCCTCTGCCCCCTTTCCTCTTTTCTGTTCGAGCCGCTGCAGCCAATCCTCGATCAGGCGCAGGCGCGCCGCCTCCTCGGGCGTGGGCGCCTCCTCGGAGAGCCCGGCCTCCCGCCGTTCGCGGCGGCGTGCGAGCATCCCGCGCAGCACCTCCGGCGGCACGGGCAGCGCCTCCGGATCCAGCGGCCAGCTCTCGCTCCCGGGCCG
>JAFUUR010000057.1 GCA_017477695.1 Oscillospiraceae bacterium
AACGCCTCGCTCGTGCTGGACCTGCCGGTCATGTTCCTTGTGATGCTGCTGCTCACGCTGCCGGCCCTGCTGCGCGGAAAGCTCTCGCGCATCCAGGGGATCCTGCTGCTTGCGATTTACGCGGCGTTTTGCGCGATCCAGTTCATCATGTGATCAAAAAGAGAACGGCGCTTCGGAGAGATCCGAAGCGCCGTTTTTTCTGTTGCTTCTCAGCCTTCGCTGTATTCGCAGCTCGTGATGAGCTTCCCGTCGCCGTTATACTTCATGTAAGACAGGTGGCCGCCGTTTGTGACGACCGCGAGATACATATACGGGTCGTTGTCGTAATTGGAAAAACGGGTCTCGCCCGGCTCGGCGCGCAGATCGAGGAAGTACTCCTCACCGTCGTTCGCGGACAGCCTCAGGACGGCCTTGTCCGCACTGAGCAGGACGCGTGTGCTGAAGGACATGCAGGGCTGGCTGCGGCCGACGGTCAGCGGGATGGCCGTGACGTCGCCGCCATAAAGCGTCCAGCTCGTACAATAGGGCTTGTACAGATCCAGCAGGGACAGCCAGCGGTCTCGATCGGCGAACTCACCGTCGTAGGCGGTGAGCCAGTCGTAAGCGCCGTACAGATCTCCGGTCTCGCAAAGCATGTAGAAGTCCTTCGTGTAGTCCGTAAGATCCAGGATGCCCGCGATGCAGTCCTCGCTGTCACGGTAGCCGTCGAGCTGCTCGAAGAGCGCGATCACGCTCTCAGCCAGGAGCTTCTGGCTCTGGCCCGGCGCGTCCGCGAGATTTACGTCCGTGAGATCCGCGCCGCAGGCCGTGCGCAGATCGGCCACGCACTGGCTGCCCTGTGCGAGCGCCGCCGCTTTGATCAGCGAGAAGGTGCTGCCGCGCTCCGGACTCATGCTGAGATCGGCGTAGATCTGGCGCACGTCATAGGTCTCAATGTAATGATACAGCGCGAGCGCCTTCTGATAGACGGCCTCTTTGGCCATGTCCGCACTGTCTGAAAAATCGCCCAGAGCCAGAAACGCTTCGCGGGCTTCGCTGTACCGCTGTTCCTGCAGCAGCGCCAGCGCGGCGTCATAGGATCTCTGCAGCACCGCCTGCTCGGCTTCCTTGACACCCTCTTTGCAGCGCTCGACGAGATCCGCGCTGTCCTTATAATCGCCGAGGGCCTTGAATTCTTCCATGGCGCCCTCGTAGAGCAGCATCGCGGCAGTGACCTGGTCGGAGAGCTCCGAGCGGGTGTGGCCTACGAGACTCAGCGCGGCGGCGTCGTTCGCGGCGGCGCGGTCGAGAATGTAGAGCGCCCGCTGGTAGGGGACGTTTTTCTCAGCCTGCTCGGCGCTGTCCTTATAGCTGCCGAGCGCTTCAAAGGCCTCGGCCGCGTACTCGTAGCGCCCGGCCGCCAACAGGGCGGCGGCGTTGTCGTAAGCCTGCTTTTGCTGTACGAGGCCCGGTACGGTCATCAGTAGGCCGATCGCCAGCAGCAGCAGGGGCACGACGATGCAGGCGGTCTTGAGGTACCTGCGCAGGCGCGCCTTGGAGTCGAGCTTGTCCTGCTCTTCCTGCAGCTGCTCCTGCTTGAGACGGCCCGCGACCTCCTGCTTGAGAGAGTCCGGGCTCACGTTCAACAGGGCACTGCGCACGCGGCGGCAGTTGAAGCAGCTGTTCTCCTGCGCGTCGTTGACGGCGCCGCAGGCACAAAACCACAACGCCTCGTCTGCGCGCGGCATATTCCGGCAGTCCGCCCCATAGCGGATGCGGAACTGCTCCGCCATCTGCGCGTCGCCGTAAGCCTCCTCGAGCGTCTGCGGCGGCGCAAGGCTCTGCCAGACGCAGCCCTCGCCGGGCTGCCAGCGGCTGTTGTCCGCGAAGATGACCTCCGCCGGGACGGCGGTGAAGGAGCGCGCGTCACGACGGGGGAGGATGATGGCCGTATCCCGGCCGCATTCCCCGCCGCGCGGCAGCTCCAGATCGAGATACTGGTGCCGAACGGGCGTGCTCAGCGGCGCCCCGGCGATGTCCAGCATCTGGATCTGCACCGTGACGGCTTTGACGGATGCTTCACTTAAGCTGCGCACGCGCAGCTGGCAGAGCAAGTCGCCCGAATAGGAGTCCAGCAGCATGGCGCCCGCCATGATCAGTACCGGAGACCCCTCCGTATAGGGCATCCCGTCAAGGACGAAAAGTTTGGTATAGCGTTCAGCCATGGGAGAGCTCCTTTCCGGTCACAGCTCCGGCAGATCGTCGCTGACGAAGGACCCGAGCGCGGGGCCGCCGCGGTCGGGCAGGGCAACGACGAGCAGGTAACCCGCCGGGGGCAGCAGGAAGCAGAGCCAGAAATACTTTTTGTGCGGCCAGCCTCTGGCGACGGCGGCTTTATAAAACTCTTTTGCGACGAAATAGCTGATCACCAGAAAGGCGGCAAGGGCCAGCAGAACATACAAAACGATCATACGTCCGTCTCCTTTCCATATAAAGACATAATCAGTATATCACAAAGATTATGTAAACGCAATGACGGAAATGTTAAAACTTGGCCCTGTCTCTTGCAGCTTTGGGAAGATGGTGTTACAATAAGAAAAAACTCTGGAGGTAAAGAAAATGCTTGCGATCGGATCAGATCACGGTGGGTTTGCGCTCAAGCGGGCGGTCATGAAGCACCTTGCGCAGCGCGGGATCGAATATAAGGATTACGGGACCTATACGGAGGATAGCTGCGATTACCCCGAATTCGGGCGTGCCGTGGGGATGGCCGTGGCGAGCGGGGAATGTGAGCGCGGGATCGTGATCTGCGGCACCGGCATCGGCATCTCCATCGCGGCCAACAAGGTGCCCGGCGTCCGCGCCGCCCTGTGCGGGGACTGTTTCTCGGCCGAGGCCACCCGCCAGCATAACGACGCCAATATCCTGGCCATGGGCGCGCGCGTCGTGGGCGAGGGTCTGGCGCTGAAGATCGTGGACACGTTCCTGGACACGCCTTTCTCCAACGACGAGCGGCACGTGCGCCGCATCGCAAAGATCGAGGGTTGAGCCGCGCGTGAGCCGCAGCGGCGGAACGGAGCAGCAGTTTGGCAAGAAATCAGGAATTCTATAAGGGCAGCCGGAAAAAGCGCAATTACGCGATCGTGCCGTTTGTGATCGTGTTGGGGCTTCTCGCGGTGATCGTCGTCCTGTTTTACAGTATGCAGAAATACGCCGTTATCAGTAAGGACGGCGTAGACGTTTTGCTGCCCGGCATGGAGCGGGAGGAGACGACGATCGACAGCGAGGGCAACGTCGTGCGCGTGTTCGACGAGGTGACGACGGAGCTGGTCTTCACCGAGCCGGACTATTCGCGCGTGACGGCGACCGCCGGGCGCTACGCCACTCCCATCAAGGCGATCTTCGTGGGGGCGGACGAGCTCAAGCGCGACCTGCTGCTCAAATATGAGGAGCGCCTGAACGACGGCAACGCACTGATCCTGGAGATGAAGCCGCGCACGGGCAGGCTGATGTGGCAGTCCGAGTCGGACCTGGCCGTGTCCTACGGCATCGGCTCCTCCTCCGATCTGGGCAGCACGATGGCGCCGATCCTCACCGAGATGCGCGAGGCCGCGGCGGCGCGCAACCACGAGATCTATCTGGCGGCGCAGATCAGTTGCTGCATCGACGACGTGCTGGCCTCCCGAAGCGATAAGTTCGCCCTGCGGACGGATTACGGCGCCAATTATACGGACGATAACGGCACCTGGCTGGACCCGTATAACGTCGACGTGCGCCACTATATCGCGCAGCTCGTACAGGAGCTGTTCGACATGGGCTTCGATGAGGTGATCCTGGCGGATCTGCTGCATCCGACGGCGACCCGGGAAGAGGGGGAAGACCCGGTCGTCTTCCAGTATTCCCGGGAAATGTCCACCACGCCGAACCCGGTGACCGCCGTGTGCGGCTTCGCCGTCTACGTGGCTGACGAGCTGAGCGGCCGCACCCGGAACCAGCGGCTCTCGGTCTACGTGGACAGCGCGCCCGCGCTCGTGCGCAACGACACCGATAACGGTCAGAACGCCGTGCTCTTTCTCAAGCTCTACGACCGCGTGTATTACCGCACCGACCGTTACGTTTACTCCTATAACCTGGAGGACGTGCAGGGGAGCGTGACCATCGGCAAGGCGCAGGACCGTTTCGTCCCTGTGGTCATCAATTACCTGCCGCATGAGAACAGCTCCTGGGTCCTGATCGACACCGAGACGGACATGGCCACCTTCGGCCAGACGGATGAATAACGGCACTGCCATGATTAAACGAAAAGACGCACCATGCTTTGCGCATGGCGCGTCTTTTGCTGTCTTTACAGGTCGGAGGAAAAGGTGATCCGCTGCTGGTCGGCGTCTACGACGGCGTTCACGCCGAAGGGAATGATGCAGCGCGGTGCCGCGTGTCCGACGTTGAGATTGCACACGACGGGCAGACTTTGATCGTCGATCACCTCGATCAGCGCCTCGCGGTATTCCCGGTCATACGCCTCGTCCATGGGCTTGCCGACGAGGACGCCGGAGACCGCGCCGAAAACGCCCGCGTCTTTCAAACGGCGGAGCGCCGCACGGTACTTCTCCGGCGGCATTTTCTCCTCGCTGGACTCCAGCAGCAGGATCCTGCCCCGCCAGTCTTCTTCGGAGGGAAAGAGGGCGTAGCGTTCGCATAGGACCGGCATATCCGCGTAGCGGCCGCCGTCGAAGATGTCGTACAACGTGTCGATACAGCCGCCGAGGATCTTGCCGGAGAAAACGGCGCCGCCCTGCAGCAGCTCGAAGCCGCGGTCGGCGTGCGCGGCGGGCATGGTGCCGATCCGGTCCGCGTCGAACGCCTCGCGGCTCTCGTACCAAAGCTTGCTCGGCACGATCTCCCGGATCGTCCCCGTGGCGAGCAGCTCCTCGAAATACTGACGCGTATAGGGGAGCATCTCATCTGCAAGCTCGCACACGTCCGGCAGGAAGGCCTGGCCGTAGAAGCTGCGCAGGCCGACCTTGTGCAGCATGAGGTGGTTGATCGTCGTATCGGAAAAGCCGAGGAAGATCTTATCGCAAGCGGCGCTGTGCAGCTCGTCGTGCCCGAACAGCCAGGGGAGGAGACGGTAGGTGTCGTCCCCGCCGATCGCGCAGAGGATCATATCGACTTCCGGGTCGCGGAACGCGGCGAGCAGATCCGCCGCCCGCGCCTCGGGATGCGCCCTGCAGTAAGCCTCGCCGGAGAGCGCGTGCGGCATGAGGCGGACGGTCAGCCCGTAAGCGCGCAGCCGCCGCAGGCCGATCTCCAGCTCGTGCCGGACGAAGCTCTCACCCTGGATCCCGGAGGAGAGGCTGACGATCGCGACCGTCTTGATCATGGCCCGCGTCACCCCGTACGCTTACTTGGTGCCGAAGATACGGTCGCCCGCATCGCCCAGACCGGGAACGATGTAGCCGTGCTCGTTGAGATGGTCGTCCAGTGCGGCCACGTAGATGTCCACGTCCGGATGGTCCTGCTGCATCTTCGCCACGCCCTCGGGCGCGCCGATGACGCTCATGAGCTTGATGTGCTTCACGCCGGCCTCCTTGAGGAAGGTGATGGCCGCGGAAGCGGAGCCGCCGGTGGCCAGCATCGGGTCGACCACGATCGCGTCGCGCTCTTCGATATCGGGCGGCATCTTGAAATAGTATTTAACGGGGTTCAGCGTCTCGGGATCACGGAACAGACCGATGTGGCCGACCTTGACGTTGGGCATCATGCTGACCATACCGTCGACCATGCCGAGGCCCGCGCGCAGGATGGGGACGACCGCCAGCTTCTTGCCGGCGATGCGGCGGCACTTTGCCATGGCCACGGGGGTCTCGATCTCGACTTCTTCCAGCGGGAGGTCACGGGTGGCCTCGTAGCACATCAGCATGGCGATCTCGGAGATCAGCTCGCGAAACTCCTTGACGCTGGTGTTCTTGTCACGGAGGATGGACAGCTTGTGCTGGATCAGCGGATGGTCGAATACGCATACTTTGCTCATGTTCTCGTTCTCCTTTTCCGTTTCTGTTGATATGAGATCTCTATATAGCCCGCTCGCGCGGGGAAAAAGCGTTTACCGCGCCTCGCGCTCCAGGCGGGCCTGGCGCTCCCGCTCAGCCTGCGAAAGGCGCAGGTACACAGGCAGCAGTTCATCCGCCGTGCCGGGCGTCTTGTCCGCTGCGGCCATGGCCACGCCCCAGGCGCTCTGCCAGGCGAGGTTTTCCGGCGCGCTGCGGAAGGGGATCGACGCTTCCCGGAGAAAAGCCCCGGCGAGCGCGGCGCCGTCCCCCACCAGAAAGGCGGGCTCGCCGAGCGCGCGCAGCTCCTCTGCCAGATCGGCCAGCGCGATGGGCCTGTCCGGCGTCAGGCGCTGCGGCCGGCCGTCCTCGATGCGAAAGAGCGCGTTATACACCTGGCTGCGCCGCGCGTCCATGACAGGACAGACGAGCCCCCCCGCCGCGAGCCCGTGCCAGGCCATGGCCTCCAGTGTGGAGACGCCTACGCAGGGCTTGTCCAGCGCCCAGGCCAGACCCTTGACGGTCGACACGCCGATGCGCACGCCTGTGAACGAGCCGGGGCCGTGGGCCACGGCGAAGAGGTCGACGTCCTCAATGCGGATATCCGCGTTTTTCAGCATGTCCTCCGCCATGGGCAGCAGGGTGCGGCTGTGCGTCAGCGCGGTACACTGGCTGTACTGGGAGAGCAGTGCCCCGTCCCGGCAGAGCGCGACGGACGCGGCCTTCGCGGATGATTCAAATGCAAGCGTCAGCATAGCTCCGCCCCCTCGATGGCGATCCTTCGTTCGGTATCGCTCAGTTTCTCGATGCGCACGGCGATCTCGTCGCCGAAGAACGCGTCCTGCACGTTCTCGCTCCACTCGACCACGCAGACGGCGCCGCGGCTCAGATAGTCCTCCCAGCCGATATCGAACAGCTCGTCAGCGCCGGAGAGGCGGTACATGTCAAAATGGATCAGCTCCCGCGCGCCGAGATATTCGTTGACGATCGTGAAGGTCGGGCTGGAGACGCGGCAGTCGAGCCCGAGACCGCGGGCCATCCCGCGCACGAAGGCCGTCTTGCCCGCGCCGAGCTCGCCGTACATGGCTACGACGGCGCCTCCTTCGGGAAGGCTTTCCGTCAGCCTGCGGCCGAGCTCCTCCGTCTCCTGTTCGGTTTTTGTGATGAAAACGATCATGCCTGCTCCTGCCAGATGCTGCAAAAATTGTTTACACTTTGCTCATTATACCACCGCGTATGCCGTTGCGTAAAGTGAAAGAATGTGATAAAATGTGCCCCGTGCAGAAGTGGGATTTTGTTTAACTCTCAGTTCCTTTGCGGAAAGGACAGTGATTTTTCATAAAAAAGCTGAAGCCTTTTATCAAGCAGTTTTTTGACCGGGCGGATATCTTCCTGCTGTGCGTGTGCCTGATCAGCGCGCTGTTCGGCACCGTGATGGTGCACCGCGCGGCCACCGGCATGGCGGCTACGGGCTCGGATCTGAACCCGACGAAGCTGGTGGTGGTCCAGCTGTTTTCCATGTTCCTGGGCATCGCCGCGTTCGTTCTGCTGACGGTGATCGACGCGGACCTGCTGGGCGATCAGTGGAAGTGGCTGTGCGCCATCAACGTGGCGCTGCTGATCGCGCTGGTCATCTTCGGCGTGGAGGACAACACCGGCAACAAAAGCTGGATCCGCTTCGCCGGTATCGGCATCCAGCCGTCGGAGGTCATCAAGGTCATCTATATCATCATATCGGCCAAGCAAATGACGTACTTGAAAGAATACCGGGATATGAACTCGTTCCTGTCGGTCGTGCAGATGGCCGGTCACTTTGTGATCGTCTTCGGCCTGATCGTCGTCGTCTCCTCCGACCTGGGGAGCGCCTCCATCATCCTGTGCATCTTTTTGAGCATGTTTTTCGTCCTGGGCGTGCGGCTGTATTGGTTCGCCATCGGCGGGGCGGCGCTGGCCGCGGCGATCCCGCTTCTGTGGAACTACTTCTTGAAGGATTATCAGAAGCAGCGTCTGATCGCCCCGTACGACGCCAGCATCGACCCGGAGGGCTACGGCATCAACTGGCAGACCTCCCAGAGCAAGCTGACGCTTGCCTCCGGCCGTTTGACCGGCGTAGACGCGGAGCACCGCGCCACGAACTTTATCGGCAAGCACACGGACTTTATCTTCTCCTGCGTGGGAGAGGAGCTTGGCATGATCGGCTGCATCATAGTGGTCATCCTGCTGTGCATCATCATCATCCACTGCGCGAAGGTCGGACTCAAGGCAGGGCGCACCTTTGACATGCTGATCTGCATGGGCGTCGCCTCCGCGGTGGCGTTCCAGACCTTTATCAACATCGGCATGTGCATCGGCATCACGCCCGTTATCGGCATCACGCTGCCGTTTTTCAGTTACGGAGGCTCGTCCATGATGACGATGTTTGCCGCCATGGGGCTCGTGTCAGGCGTGAAATACAAGCTCAAGCCACAGCTCTTCGCGATCTATTAGGATACGGAAACGCATAAGAAAAAGACGGCTTTAAAAGCCGTCTTTTTCTTTACGCGACGCCGATAGCGACGCCGGGGGCCTTCGCGGCGATCGCCGCGAGCGCCTCGTCCATGGCCTTCTCCTTTTCGGACACCATGTCTGCAAATTCCTTGCCGTCCTTGGCAAAGACCATGCGGAAATAGTGGAACACCGCGCTGCCGCAGCACATCCGGCCGTTCACCTCATGGATGCGGATGAAAGCGCGGTCCATATCCGAGTAGGGGATAAAGCGGGTGCGCAGCCCCTCCCGGAAGTATACGCCCTCGCTGCCGACGCGCAGCTTGTCGTACACCTGGGCCTGTTCGAAATCGGCCGTTTCCCTGGCCGATACGTATTTCTTTTCGGACACTGAGATCCCTCCCGACAATTTCTGCTTTTGTTATAGCAGAAAACAGTTGCATCTGCAAGGTTTTCTTTTTATAATAGGAAACACACCCGCATTTGCCTTTGTGCGGAAAGGAGAGATGTTATGCATTGTACGAGAAAAGTGACCGGGGACCTGATCTGGGTCGGCGCGGATGACAGAAGACTGAGCTGCTTTGAGGGCGTTTACGGCGTTCCCGACGGTGTTTCCTATAATTCTTACCTCCTGCTGGACGAGAAAACAGTGCTGTTCGACACGGCGGATAAAGCTGTCGGCCGGCAGTTTTTTGAGAACGTGGCCTACGCGCTGGGCGGCCGGAAGCTGGATTACCTGCTGATCTCCCACATGGAGCCGGATCACGCCGCCACCATCGAGGATCTTATCCTGCGCTATCCTGAGGTGCAGATCCTCTGCAACGCCAAGGTTAAGACCATGTTGGCGCAGTACTTCAGCCAGGATATGAGCGGGCGCGTCGTGCTCGTGAAGGAAGGGGACAGCTTCTCCTCCGGCACGCACGAGCTGAGCTTCATCATGGCGCCGATGGTGCACTGGCCGGAGGTCATGATGACCTATGACAAGAGCGCGAAGACCCTCTTTACGGCGGACGCTTTCGGTACCTTCGGCGCGCTCAACGGCCGGCTGTTCGCCGATGAGGCGGACTTTATGGGCGAGAACCTGAACGAGGCCCGCCGCTATTACACCAACATCGTCGGCAAATACGGCCCCCAGGTCCAGGCGGCTCTGAAGAAAGCGGCCGCGCTGGAGATCGAGCTGGTCTGCCCGTTGCACGGCTTCGTCTGGCGCAGCGGCTTCGGCAGCTTCCTGGAGAAGTACCAGCTTTGGAGCAGCTACGCTCCCGAGGAGAAGAGCGTCATGCTCGCCTATGCCTCCGTCTACGGCCACACGGAAAACGCCGCCAACATCCTCGCGGCCAGGCTCGTGGAGAAGGGTGTGAAGGTGCGCATGTACGACACTTCCGTGACGCCGGCGAGCTACATCGTGTCCGACGCTTTCCGCTGCAGCCACCTCGTTTTCGCGGCGACGACGTACAACAACGGCGTCTTCGTAACGATGGAGAGCCTGCTGCACGATATCGTCAGCCACAATCTGCAGGGCCGCAAGATCGCGATCATCGAAAACGGAAGCTGGGCGCCCGTCAGCGGCAAGCTGATGCGCGAGATGCTCGCTCCGCTGAAGAACACGGAGTTCATCGGCGAGAACCTCACGCTCAAATCAGCGCTGCGGGAAGACCAGCTCGAGCAGATCGAAGCCCTGGCAGACGCTATCGCCGCAAGCATGTAAGCGCTTTTGCCCTCCCCGCGTTCGCGCGGGGAGGGGCGTTTTTCTTTTTCCCGGCGCATACAGTGTAGCGGGAGAGGGCGCCTGCCTGCGGAGGTGTTTTCAAAAAAATACACGAACGGTGGGCGTATGCCGAAATAGAACCGATTGTCAAGCAAATAACAGCATTGTCAGAAACTTGTCTATGGAAAACGACAGTTTTCCGCCAAAACCGGGTAGACATTTTACGACACTTTATGATACAATCTCTTGTGGACAACCCATGGTGAATTTTTTACGAGGTGAAGCTTATGTCCTATTCGTTCAAAGGCGGCGTGCACCCCAATTACATGAAGTCTCCGGAGATCCCGGTGACTGTCATCACTCCGCCGGCCCAAGTAATTATCCCCATGGCCCAGCATATAGGCGCACCCTGTCAGCCCCTGGTCAAAAAGGGCGACTATGTGACAATGGGTCAGAAGATCGGTGAGAACCCGGCCCCGGTTTCCGCACCGGTCCACGCCTCCGTCTCCGGCACGGTCGTCGCGGTGGAGCCCCGGCATCATCCTCTGGGCGATATGATCATGTCTGTCGTCATCGAGAATGACTACAAGGACACCCCCTGTGAGGATCTGGCCCCGCTGACGGAGGAACAGCTCAAGGATCAGGACGCGATCCTGGAGCGCATCCGGGAAGCCGGCGTCGTCGGTATGGGCGGCGCAATGTTCCCCACGGCCTTTAAGATCCGCGGCGGCATCGGCAAGGTCGACAAGCTCATCATCAACGGTGCAGAATGCGAGCCCTATCTGAACGGCGACCATCTGACCATGCTCAACTTCCCCGAGCAGCTGATGAAGGGCATCGAGCTCGTGCGTATCGCAAGCGGCGTCGACAAGGCCTACTACGGCATCGAGAAAAACAAGCAGGACGCGATCGATCTGCTCAATTCTCTCAATCCCGCGAAGTACGGCATCGAGATCGTGCCCGAAGAGGTCAAGTACCCCCAGGGCGGCGAGAAGATGCAGGTCAAGGCGGTCACCAACCGTGAAGTCAAGCCCGGCGGCATCCCCTCCGGCGTCGGCTGCAACGTGGTCAGCACCCGTACCTGCTACGCCGTCTACCAGGCCTGCTACGAGGGCAAACCCGTTATCGAGCGTATCGTGACGGTCGCCGGCAGCGCGCTGCAGGCGCCGGTCAACGGCCTGACCCGTGTAGGCACTCCGTTCGGCTATCTCGCCGAGCAGTGCGGCGGCTTCGTCAAGACGCCCCGCAAGATCGTCCTGGGCGGACCCATGATGGGTATCTGCGCCACCAGCTTTGACGCGCCCACAGTCAAGGGTACCGCAGGCGTCCTCTACTTCACCGAGGAAGAGGATAAGCATGTTGACAATCCCACCTGTATCCGCTGCGGCAAGTGCATTACCGTATGT
>JAFUUR010000058.1 GCA_017477695.1 Oscillospiraceae bacterium
CAAGTTCGGCCTGACCTACATGTTCATCAGCCACAACCTCGCCGTGGTCCGCCACATGGCGAGCCGCGTCGGCGTGATGTATCTCGGCCGCATCGTCGAGATCGCGGAGGGCCGCGAGCTGTTCACCCTGGCCGATAGTGAGGAGGAAGCGCAGCAGCTCGCCGAGCTCTACGGGATCGAGCTGGTCGAGTTCGGCAACGGCGTCGCCACCTTCCACACGGAGGAGCCCCCCGCCGAGGTCGTCGCCCGCGGGCAGGCCAACGGCTGGCCCCTCATCGAGGTCAACTATCTCAACCAGCTGCACGTGGACTGACGTCCCGCCGCGGCAGCGAGACCGAGCCCCGGACCACCCCGGTCCGGGGCTCGGTACTTTTTTTGCCGTATCGCGGATATCATCTTGCTATTGTACGATGCGCTTGCTATAATATTTTTATCCATCCATAATTTGGTGCAAACTGAACGAGGGAGAAATGAACATGAGTAAAAGCGTGAAAAGAAGCGTCAGCCTCCTGCTGATCCTTCTGATGCTGGTCTCTCTGCTGCCTCTTGAGGCTTTCGCGGCCGAAGGCGGCGATGCGGAAGATCCCGGTCAGCAGGTGACGGAGGAGCTCCTCCAACCGGACCCGGAGGACCCGCAGCCCCCGGCCCAGGATTCGGACCCGGACCCTGAGGACGAACCGCCGGCCGTCGAAACGCCGGAGGACGAGGTCTGCGCGCACACCGAGCTGATCTACGTTGAGGAGATCCCCGCAACGGAGGAGGCGGACGGTGTTCGCGCCCATTGGTACTGCGCGGAATGCGGCAAGTACTTTGCCGACGAGGACGCGCAGGTAGAACTCAGCGCGGAGGAGCTCGTCCTGCCGGCCCTGCAGCCGGAGCAGGAGGAGCCCGATCCCGCCGAGCCCGGCGAGGAAGAGCCGGGCGAGGATGAGGAAGACGCGGAGGATGCGCAGGCTGAGGAGCCGGCTGACGCCGAGGAAGAGGACGACGTCTTCGTCATCGACCCAGCCGTCGCCTATCCCGAGGCCCCCGAGGACGCGCTCATCTCTCTGCACGAGATCTTTGAGGACGGCGCCGAGTTCCAGCGGGACGCTCTGCCCGAGGAGGTCTACGAGGAGCTCGATACGACGCCGAACGGCCCCGCCTGGGTCGACCCGGACGTCGTCATGGCCTACGCGGAGCTCGTCGCCCGTCGCCGCATGGCGGCGGAGGCCGAAGCCGCCCAGACCGCGGCCGAGGCGGCAGCGGAGGCTGAAGTCGTCGCGCTCGAGCCGGCCGACGGCGCGGAAGTCTATTCCGCGGAAGAGCCCGCTCTCCCGGAGGAGGGCGTCGCCGTCGTCGCCGAGGAGGCGGCCCCCGACGCCGCCGTGTCGGCGGAGTACGTGCCCTTCAGTCAGGATGAGGCCATATCCCTGTGGCAGGCAGTGGCCGGTGAGACGATCACGGTCAGCAGCGTTTCCCCCATGGCTAAGACGCTGCCTACGCCGACCAACGTCAGATGGGATCCCGATCGGCCCGGCGCCATCCTGCTCGATATCTCCGGCAGCGTCGACGGCCGCCAGATCGGCGTGGACATCAAGGTCTATAAAGATAACGAGTTCTTTTCCAGCCGCTATTACTGGATCGACACAACGCTCAGCGGCACGTGGGGCTTTGATCTTTCGGATGAAGATTTCACCACGGGCAGCTACTACTTCACCGTGCAGCTGGTCTCCGAGGTCAGCTCGCTCAAGAGCAGCGGCGTCGCCCGCAGCGGCGTCTTCAATTATACGGAGCCGAGCGCCCGCCTCGGCACGCCGACCAACGTATACCGCAAGGAAGACGTGGCGTATTGGGATCCCGTCAACAACGCGGGCGGCTACGAGGTCGAGTGGACCACGGCGGACAACAGCTTTATGGGCGGCTCCACCGTCCGCAACTGGAACGGTGAGCAGATCACGTCCTGCACCTTCCCCTTCCGCACGCCGAACCGCCGCGGCTTCAAGTACACGGGCGAGCTCGGCAAGCTGTGCATCCGCGTGCGCGCGCTCTCTGCCGATATCACGCAGCAGAAAAACGGCGTATACTGCTCCTGGGAGACGAGGAGACAGGGAAAATTCAAGTATCATTCGGAACTCACTTCAAAAAACGCGACGTACGACTATACTTATGACGAACACTGGTTCGAGAAGAGCAGCTACACGTATAACCAGGATCTCGTGCGCATGTCCATCCGCATGGCCATGGCCGCCGCGGACACGACATCCGGCAATATCCAGGATCTGATGGAGCAGCTCGGCTTCCAGTATTCCACCAAGTATTCCAGCTACCCGACGCCGGGGCCGGACACCATCGGCTACGCCATCGGCTCCAAGATCGTCAAAACGGACGCCGGCGACAGCTTCACGCTCGTCGCGGTGACGCCGCGCGGCGGCGGGTATAAAGAGGAATGGGCCAGCAACTTCACCGTCGGCGCAGCCACGGAGCACTACGGCTTTGCTCACTCTGCAAACATGGTCTACGAGGCCGTCAAAAAGTATATCAAAAACGAAGTGACCGGCGACGTGAAGATCTGGATCTCCGGCTACAGCCGCGGCGCCGCCGTCGCCAACATCGCCGCTTACCGTTTGACTGCAGACGCTAAGTACAATTCGATCCGAGGACTGAAGACAAACGGCGTCTACGCCTTCTGCTTCGAATGCCCCGCCACCGTCATCGAATGGGCGCCGGACAGCGCGTACTACAACATCTGCGTCTTTCTCAACGACGTAGACCCGGTAGCCATGGTGCCGCCCACGATATGGAATTACGGCCGGATCGGCATCGTGTATAATCTCCCATCCTCCAGCACGACGTCCAAATACAGTACGTCCTTGTCAAAGATGCGTACGGAATATGTGAAGATCGCAAAGCAGTCGGGCGTCGGCAGCTACAGCTCTGTCGCACAGGATCGCACGGAGCTCGTGGCTGGCCAGCATCTGCTGCTCACCGGCCTGGTGGACGCCCTGGGTCTGGGCCTCGGCCATTTTGAAAAGGGACTGGACGCTGCCTTCTGGTACACGATCGAGAGTCAGGACACCTTCCGCGAAGCGGCCCGAAAATTCGGCGCAGGCAGCAGCGGGTCATCGATTGCGCCGCTGATCAACGTGCTGGATTCCGTTCAGAACCCTGGTCTCAGGGTTGCCACCGCCGTGGCTGTCGCCAAGGTCAAGGCCTATCTTAGCCGGCTCAAGTATACGCATTTTCCCGAGCTGAGCCTGGCCTGGATGGACGCGATCTCCTCCAACACGGAATACGTGGACTCCCGCACGCGCAACCTGCGCACCAACTGCCCGGTCGACGTGACCGTGCGCGACAGCT
Organism: Oscillospiraceae bacterium; assembly: GCA_017477695.1. Classification (GTDB taxonomy): domain Bacteria; phylum Bacillota; class Clostridia; order Oscillospirales; family Oscillospiraceae; genus Limivicinus. Next base: position 3,340 of record JAFUUR010000058.1, read on the forward strand.
CCGGCAGCGTCGTGGCGCAGATCGTGAACGACGAGGCCGTGCCCATCGCGGGCAGCTATATAGAAGTGATGGTCGACGAGAACGGGCAGAAGGTCGTCTGCCTCCCGATGGACATGGAGTACACGGTGGAATTCACCGCCACGGATGACGGTGAAATGTCCTATCAGGTCGAGGAATACGACGTCAATTCCTGCGAAGCCACCCGTCTGATCAACTACTACGACATCCCGATCGAAGCGGGCGACAGCCTCGCCGCCACGGCCGGCGAAGCCTACGGCGACACGGCGGCCTACACCATGAGCGACGCCGACGCCAACCCCGTGGAGCCCGATTCCGACCTCTCCGGCAGTGAGATCGTCCGCTACACGCTGGCGCTCGACGCCGTCGGCGGCGGCAGCATCAGCGGCGGCGGCTCCTTCCTGGTCGGCGAATACGCCGCGGTCTCCGCGGAGGAGGTCGACGGCTGGACCTTCCTCGGCTGGTATGAGGACGGCGCGCTCGTCAGCACGGACAGCGGCATGCGCTTCCGCATGGACCGCGACCGCAGCCTGACTGCTGTGTTCCGCGAGACGCTCTCCGAGATCGTGCTCGACAGGGAGTACCTCGTGCTTGAGGTCGGCGGCGAGACGGCGCAGCTCAGCGCCGCGTGCGCGCCCGCCGAGTGGCAGGAGTATCTGAAATGGCGCGTCGAGCCCGCCGAGGGTGAGGACGCGGTCGCCGTCTCGGTGACGGAGGACGGCGTCGTGACCGCCGAGGAGCCCGGCACGGCCTACGTCGTCGCGTACGTGGACTACCGGGGGCAGACCGCCACGGCCCGCTGCCGGATCGACGTCAGCGGGAGCGACGGTGAGCCCGTCGCCGCCGCGGAAGCGATCGACGGCGCGCAGCTGCTCGACGCAGCCGTGACCGTCCCCGTCTACCGCAGCGAGCACAGCGCCATCACCGTGATCCCCACCATGGAGCAGAACCGCATCTCCGCGCAGAGCACCGACCCCGCGCAGGAGCCCGCGGACAGCGGCGCCGCCGTGAAGGCGGCCTGGTTCGAGAATGAGGCGGCCCGCGCTGCCTTCCGTCTCCGCGTCGCGGACGACCGGCGTCTGGAGATCATCCCCACCGCCGAGGTGCTGGACGGCTCGCTCAAGCTGGCCAAGAGCTACACCTCCCGCGTCGTGATCGATCTGGGCGAGCGCCTGGAGATCACGGACGCCTCGCTGAAGCTCACCCCCGACAAGACGCTGCCGAAGCTCAAGGCCAACTCCGCCGTCAGCTTCAACTCCTTCGTGCGTGAGCAGCGGCAGACGCCCGTCTTCACCGGCGGCGTCGTGACGGCGATCCGCCTCAATGAGGCGGCCTCCGGCAACGCCGACTGGGTCGCCCTCGCGGAGGACGGCCTCACGCTCGCGCTCAAGCCGGGCGTGACCGGCAAGCACAGCGGCAAGCTGAACGTGCTGGCCAGCGTGGAGGGCTGGGCGGTCGAGCTGCCCGTCACGCTGACGCTGAAGGCGGCCTCCACGGCCCCCTCGCTGAAGCTCTCCGCCACGACGGTCACCCTCCAGGCGGACAGTGAAAACAGCGGCGGCGTCGCCCTGGCGCTCAAATCGGGCAAGAAGGGCGTCGCCCTGCGCGACCTGGACGTCCAGGGCCTCAGCGCCCCCGGCTTCCTGATCGAGGACTTTGATCCCGAGAGCGGCAGCTTCGTGCTCAAGAGCGACGGCGCCCCTGTCGCCGGGAAAAAGCAGCTGATCGTGAGCTTTGCCAATTCCGACAGCCAGGTCACCCTCGGCTTCAAGCTGAAGGTCGCGGCGGTAAAGCCCGTCCTCTCCGTCAAGAAGGTCTCGCTGCTCGTGTCCTCGACGGACCGCGCGGAGGTGACCGTGAGCGCGAGCCCGGCGGACTTCCGCTTCGGCACGCCCGTCCTCTCGCTCACCAACGCCAAGGGGACCGTGGTGTACAACTACGGCGGCCTGGATGAAGACGGCCTGCTCGCCTGCGACACGCTGCGCATCCGCTACGACGACGGCACGATCTATCTCTCCTCGCCGGAGGACGCGTACGCCGCGCCTGGCACTTACAAGCTGCACGTGCGCTTCAGCGAGGACGGGCCCGAGGCCGTGCTGACCGTCACCGTGCTCAAGAGCACGACGAAGGCGACGCTGAAGGCCAAGGCCAAGGGGACCATCGACCTCGCCTACCCCGATTCCTCCGCCGTGATCACCTACACGACGAAGAACTACAACATCACCGGCACCGGCGAATCGTGGATCTACATCGAGGGCCGCAAGGGCTCGAAGGTCGTCGATTTCGACGCAACCGACAAGTTCCGCGTCTCGAGTGACGGCTACTCCTTCACCGTCACCGCCACCGATCCCGCGAACATCAACCCCTCCTACAGCTACTACGCCGTCGTAGAGCGCGCGATCTCGACCGGCTACGGCGCGCGCAGCTTCAGCAGCCAGGTGAAGCTGTCTCTCAAGAAGACGGCCGTCAAGCTCAAGGCCTCGCCCGCGGCGGTGGTGCTCAACCCGCTGCTGGAGGATACCGCGAGCGTGACGCTGACGCCGAGCGTGAAGAAATACGTGCTCAGCAGCCCCGTCCTCAGGGTCGTCTCCTCGCAGACCGGCAGCGAGGCGGCGGACGAGCTGGACGTCGTGTACGAGGATGGGCGGCTGCTGATCCGGCCCACCGAATACACGCAGCCCGACGCGGTCTACATGATCTACGTGCAGGCCACGCCCGCCTGCCCGGAGACCGCGATCTCCGTGCGCATCGAGAGTGACACCGCGGGCGTCGTCGCCTCGATCAAGGCGAGCGGCTCCATCGACATCATCCGGCCCGCCACCGCCGTGACCCTGACGCCGACCTATGTCAACTGCTCCGGTCAGGGCAGCTACACGCGCACCATCCTCGTCATGCAAAACGGCATGGACGTGACGGACCGCTTCACCGCCGTGGAGGCGCCCGACGGCAGCTTCACGCTGAAGGCCAACGGCAGCCCGATCGCGTACGCGAAGGGCGACGTCTTCGAGGCGCAGCTCCTGCTCGACGTCAACGGCGAGCTGGTCGCCTCCGTCCCCGTGCAGTTCAAGCTCACGATGGGCAGCGCCAAGGCCAAGGCGAGCGCCGCGCAGCTCAAGCTCCCCTCCGGCGACCGCTTCGCGACGGCGGCGTTCACCGTCGCCGGCACGGACAAGACGCTCGGCCCGGTGGCTGAGGTCGCGTTTGCCGATCCCGCGCTGAGCGCCGTCTACCGGATCGATAATCTGGGCGCCGGGCGCTTCGCCGTCGGCTTTGCGAACAACGCCGGTTCCCAGCCGCGGACGGACAGCGTCAAGCTCAACGTCTTCTTCCAGGGCAACGGCTCTGAGACGGCCAACGCGGTCGTCACGGTCAAGCTCGTCGTGAGCTGACCGACGCGGCAAGCACGAAATACGAGCCCCGGATCTTTTGGTCCGGGGCTCTCTTTCTGCCCGGCGTAAGGCGCTCACGGGCCCCCGTCTCCGTCAGGCCCTCTCCCGCGCGCCGCCAATGCGGGATCCGGGCTTCAAGTTCTGTTATACCTTACCACATTGCAGCCGTTTTGTCAAGCGGAAATTCGGATAAACAGAACAACCGCCCGTGTGTGTCCGCGCGCACGCGCGCGCGTCGTTCCCACCACTGCCATATAAAAGATCTTCTTTTGTCTTGTCTTGTCCTGTTATGTCTTGTCTTGTAATGTAGCCCCGTTACATAACCGTTGCGTGTCCGTTATGTGCGCGTTACGCCCCGCGTGCGGCGCCACCGCCACGGTTTCGCGCCCTGCGAGCCGCCTTTTCGCAGGTGCTGCGTCGCTAACTCCCTTCGTCAGCGGCTTCGCCGCTGCCACCTCCCTCTGAGAGGGAGGCAAATAAGGCCCCTCTCAGGGGGGGCTGGCGCCGTAGGCGACCAGGGGAGTTTTCCCCGCTTCGCGAGTGAACTACCCACAAATAAAACCGCGGCGGAGCGTAAAGCTCCGCCGCGCGGGTCTGTGTATCAAATTCGTTTCGCCCCGCCGCGGGCCGTACCGCGGATCAGGTAAAGTACGGCGATCCGATGCCTAGCTCCGCGTCGAACTCGATCGTTATGCCGACGATCCCGAGCTTGGCCTTGCCGGGCTTCGGCATGCCGTTCTTCAGGTTCACGATGGCATAGTTGGGCCCGCTGAGGATCGCGTATGCGCCGCTCAGCTTGGCGCCCGTCTCGGCGTTGTAGAAGCCGAGCAGCTCACCGTCGGCCTTGGTCAGGATCATGCCCTGGAGCATGTCGCCCGTCTGATAATCGCCGAGCATGACCGGGCCGGAGAACGTCGCATACCACTTGCCGCCGAACTTGAAGATCGTGCTGTACTCGTCCATCGGCACGCCGAGGCGGTTGGTGTACGCGCCCTCCACGATCTCGTTGGCGCACACGCTGCCGTCCTCATGGAGCAGCACCACCAGGCTGTATTCGCCTGAGATCGCCCTGAGCATGTCCATGGTCTTGCGGTCCTTCGCGGAGAGCAGCGACCAGTCGCTCACGTAGACGTAGTCGTTTCTCTTGTAGAGCAGGGCGCCTTCAAGCACGGCGTAGCTCTTGCCCGCGGGCCCCAGCGCACAATCGTAAGCGACGACGCGGGAGCCGTCTGCGTTGAAGAGCATGCCGTAGGTCTCGCCTTCAAAAGTAAAGTCGGTGACGAGGCCGGTTTTGGGCAGGCCCTTCGCGTCGAGCACGTAGCCGTTCAGGCCCTCCTCTAGCGCGGTCTCCGGATCGGTCCACCAGCCGAAGCTGACGCTCTCGCCCGCGGCGGGCCGGCCGGAGGCGGTGTAGACGATCTTCTTGAGGGAGCCGTCCTTGTTCCAGACGGCGGTCAGGCCTGCGTTAAAGCCGCCCACGTAGAACGACCCGTTGTACCAGTCGCCCATGGCGGGAGTCTCCTGCACGCCGTTTGCGCCGTAGTAATACCACTTGCCGCCGCTCTTGCGCAGGGTGCTGCTCTGCCGCCAGCCTTCGTTATCGAAGAAGTAATAGAGCCCGTCGATCTTCTGCCGGCCCTTGGCAAGCTGGCCGCTCTTGAGCACGTACTGGGTCTTGTTCGCGTCGAGCCAGCCCGCGGTCAGCGCGCTGGTGCCGTCGGCCGCGAACTTGTACAGCTTCTTGCCGATGGCCAGGGTCGTGTCACGGGTAAGGGTGCCGTCCTTCCCGAAGTAAAGCTTCGCCGTTTTGGACGTGGTGTTGACGGCGTACATTTCGCCGAAATCGGCGAGCCATTCCCGGCCGAGGGAGAGCTGGCCGTTCACAGCCAGAGGCACCGGGGCCTTCTTCCAGCCGCCCGCCACGCCGCGCCGGTCTTCGGCTCGAAGTAGAACAGCGCGTCGTAGAGCGTGCTGCTCGAGTAGCGCCCCCCGTTCTTGATCTCCGTGACGTACGCGTACTCGAACTTGACCCAGCCGGTGAGCAGCTCTCCGTAGTCGCCGAAGCAGTAGAGCTTGCCGCCGATCTTCACAAATTCGTCTTGCAGATACTCGACGTGGCTCCAGCCGCTGCTTCCGTAAGCATTCTGAAGCATGTAGAGCTTGTAGCCGTTGGGCCCGGTCACCCAGCCGGTCTTGGCGCTGCCGTCCTTGTTGAGGTACACGCCGCGGTACTCATCCCAGCCGGCCTTGGCGGGCTTGTAGACTACCGTCAGGTGCGCAGTATCTCCCCCGGCCAGGCCTCTCACGGGGGCGTTCACCGTTTCGAGCGCGTAGCTCTTGCCCTTGCGGTACAGGAACGATCCTCCCGGCTCGTTCACGCCCTCGGCGTCGAACCAGGCGCTGTAGGTCTTGCCGTCGACCTTGATCTGAGCGAGGGCGCTGCGGCTCAGCACGCCGTTCTTGCCGACGTTCGCCAGGCCGGGGTACGTTTCCGGATAAGGGTATCCGGGGTACGGAATGTACGAATACATCACTGCCACCAGACCGGCCGAGGTCAGGACCTCGCCGTACAGATCGACCGCGTAGTACTTGCCGCCGATGGTCTCGCGCGCGTACTGGCAGACTCCGCCCTCCAGCTCCGGATGACGGATGACCAGGCCGTCCGCGCCGCACGCGTAGGCGGCGAGCGTCTTGACGTCGAGATATTTGCGCGCCTTGCCCACGGCGTTGGTCACCACGCCGCCGCTCTTGTTCAGCAGCATGACGGGCAGGCCGCTGCCGTCGTACAGGACGACGCTGGTCAGCTTCTTGCCGTCGGCGTAGTAGGCGTAGCCCTGCGCGGGCTTCTTTGCGCTGATGAGCTTCGCCGTGACTTCCTGCGTCGCGCCGGACTCCTGCTTGACGGTCATACCCGTCGGCGCGCCCTCGGTGCTCAGGTAGCCGTTCTCATCAAAGTAATAGCTCTTGCCCTTGAAGACGGCCCACTCGCCGTACGTTCCGACGCCCGCGAGGGTACCGTTCGCCTTGGCGAGCATGTACTGGAAGCCGTCATCAGGATTGACGTAGACCTTGGCCAGGACGTTCTTCGCGACGGAGCCGTCCGCCGCCACGATCCACTGGTCGCTGCCGTTGCCGACCATGATGTACTTGACGCCCTTGACCTGGTCCATGTTCAGCGCGGACTGCGGCAGGGGCAGGCAGCCGGGGACCATATTGACCGGCCGGTACTCCTTGCCCTTGAGCGAGAAGGACTCATACCGGATCATGCCGTTGTTCGCCGGGTCGCAGTAGACCATGAAGTCCGCCTTGGCCTTGGCGACGATGCCGGGCTGGGTCAAAGACAGATACACCCACCCGGTCTTGACCGCGCCCTTGGCGAAGAGATAGGGCTTGCCCTGGATCACCACGATGGCGGAGTCGGTGACGGTGCTCAGATCCACGGCGGCGCCGCCGTTGAAGTTCGACGCCTGCGTCAGGCCGTTCTCGTTGACCCAGGTCTTGCCCTTGCCGTTCGGCGTGGGCACCCAGGCGCTCTCCGCTCTGACGCCGGTGTTCGGGTCGAAGTAGTAAGCCGTGCCGCCGACGTCCACCCAGCCGGTGCGCAGATGGCCGTCCGCCTCGATGTAATAAGTCCGGTAGTCGTCCTCGTCCAGGTAGACGCCCGCAACGGCCGTGCCGCCTTCCGTCTTCACGACGAGGTTGCCCATGTCGAAGAGGTAGAGCTTCTTGTCGATCTTCTTCGTGTCGTACAGCACGGGGCCGTCCGCGGTGAAGTAGGAGACCACCTTCTGGCCCAGGTTGCCCTTCAGCGCGGCCGCGCCGGTCTCGTATTGATAGGTCGCGAGATCCACCGCCACCCAGCCGGTGGTGAGCTTGCCGCCCTTGTAGAAGTGGGTGTCTTTGACGAGGTAGCCCTCATCGTCCAGGACGGTAAAGCCGTCCACGTCGACGACGAGGCTCGCGCTCTTGCCGAGCACGTCCACGTTCACGGTGTAGTGCCCGCCGGCGGTGGCCACGAGGTCCAGCGTGGGGCTCATCATGTTGCCGTCCATCGGGGCGGTGACGAGCGTCTCGTATGCCATGGTCATCGGGTCGCGGACCATCAGGCCCATGCCGCCCGTGACGGAGACCGTCACCGGGAAGATCACGCCCATCGGCACGTCGCCCACCTCGACGGTAAAGCTCGCCTCGCCGGTGTACGGCATGAAGGTGCCGATCGCTCTGCCGGTCAGCTTCTTCTCGGCGAACTTCACGCTCTTGACCGTGATGGGATCCACCGTCACGGTGAGCTCCTTCTTGAGCGCCGCATTCGCGACGCTCGTCACGGTGATGGTCGCCTCGCCCTTGGCGACGGCGGTCACGTTGCCGACCGCGTCCACGGTCACGACCTTCGTGTTGCTGCTCTTGAAGGTGACGCGGTTGTCCTCGACGCCCGCGCCGAATTCCACGACGATCTTATCCGTCGCGCCCTTGTAATACAGGGTCGTCGAGGGGCCGTCCGTGCTCTCGAAGTAAACGGGATAATCGTCGTCGCTCTCGTACCACCAGGCCTCGATCTCCGCAAAGACGGACGCCGTCGTCCCCTCGGGGGCAACGGACACCGCGTCGTCATACTCGCCGCCGACGTAGCTCAGCCAGTAGACGCCGTTGTACAGGTCGTTGATCAGATGGTAGCCGCCGACCTCTTCCAGCTCGTCATGCGTCCAGGATCCCGACAGGCTCCCGTCGCACGTGAGACCCGCGACGTAGCGCAGATCCGGCAGCTTGACCTGGAGCTGGCCGCTGCCGCTGCCGTCGTCGTTCGCGAGCACGGTCACTTCCGGCGCGGGCAGGACGACCAGCTTCTTCGGCGCTGCGTTGGAGAGGGTGAGCTCGTCGTCCTCCAGGCTGCCGACGTACAGCGTGTATTCGCCCGCGGGGAGCAGGACCTCCGGCACGGTGAATCTGTTGCTGCCGTCGTTCAGCGCGAGGTAATAGCGCGTCTTCGCGTCCTGCGCGATCAGATATTCAAACTCGTCGGAACCGGCGTAGCTGATATCCACCATCAGGCCGACGCCGTTGCCGTTTACGGTGAAGCTCACACCGCTCAAGGTCTCCGGCTTGCGCGCGGTGATCGGTTCGCTCATCACGTGCACACCGTCGAACTTCGCAAGGTCCGCCGCGCCGTCGTCGGCGGGCTGCTCGGGCTCGTCCGGGGTCTCCGGTTCGTCCGGGGTCTCCGGCTCGTCCGGCGTTTCCGGTTCGTCCGGGGTCTCCGGCTCGTCCGGGGTCTCCGGTTCGTCCGGGGTCTCCGGCTCATCCGGCGTTTCCGGTTCGTCCGGCGTTTCCGGTTCGTCCGGCGTTTCCGGCTCGTCCGGGGTCTCCGGCTCGTCCGGGGTCTCCGGTTCCTCGGCGGGCAGGGTCACGACCTCCTCCTGCTCCTCCGGCAGCGCGTCCTCGGTCGGCTCCGCGGCGTAGGCCGCCGGCAGCATCGACACGAGCATGATCACCGTCAGAAACAGGCAGAGGGTCCTCTGCAGACGTTTCTTCATGGTTTCTCCTCACTTTCCGTCGTTTTATTCTTGCTTGGTTATTTGGCGCCCGTTTCCTGCGGACGCAAATTTTTCCACATAGCATTATACACAACGCAGGCCGTTCCCGCAACCGTTTATTTTGTATTTTTTGCGGTATTTTTTGCGTTTCTTTCCCCCGCCTGCCCGGTGCCGCCGGAGGCCCCGGAGAGGAGGTAAAAAAGGACCGCGGCGGTGATCTCTCACCGCCGCGGCCGGGGCGCGCGCCCCCTTCCCTATTTCTGGCCCGCCCGCAGGATGCGCGGCATGGCCAGCACGTTGTTGATGTCGTTCTTCTTGTAGTCCACGCCCCGCCCGGTCGCGGCGTTCTCGCGCTCGGAGAGCTCGTCCAGCTCGTCCCAGGGGATGAGGCAGGCGTGCAGACGCTCCTGCGCGTCCTTGGCGATCTTCACCGTGCAGGGCAGGCCCGCCGCCTTCTGGCGGGCGTAGGCTGCGGCGTTGGCCGCGAAGCGCTCCCGGCTCATGGGCGCGTAGCCCATGGCGTAGTGGAACGCGCACCAGCGCAGGTGCTCCGTCTCGCCCAGCGCCTCGAGCAGCGACGCGTCCGGCAGCCAGGTCTCGTCCTCCAGGGTCTCGCGCGTGGCGCCGGCGGCCTTCAGCAGCGCGGGCAGGAAATCCGCCGACGCGCGCGAGGACATCTTGCTGAAGCTGTCGCAGGCGATCCACTTCTCCCAGTCGCTCCGGTCGGACTCGTCGTACACCGCGTTGAGGGTGATGGCGTCCCGGTCGGCCTCCTCGGCGGAGAGCATCGCCGGGGTGTACACGTCCGCGCGCACGATGGGGCTGCCGACGCTCTCCTGATAGCGCACGCCCTCCGCGCCGCAGCGCACTACGCACACGTGCTCGGCCCGGCGGCGCTTGAGGAAGAGCATGAGATTGTCGGAGATCTCGCGGTCGCGCTCGGCGTCGCCCGTGCAGACGGCGATGAGCTTGAGCGTGTCCAGCCGCGAGGCGATGTATTCGTAAAACGCGAGGCTGCGCCCGTCCTCCTCGTAGCCGCGGATATCGTAGCGGCGCAGGAGCTCGGGACTGTCGGCGAACAGGAAGCCGGACTCGTTGTGGTAATTCGGCGAAAAGACCGCCGCGTGGAAGCTGCCGCCGGCAAACTGCCCGTTCATCACGAGCTGGCGCAGCACGGCCTGCCCGTAGCGGCCGAAGCCTACCACCGCGCAGTCGAAATCCTCCTGCGCGCGCCCGTCCGGCCCGAAGCGCACGAAGTCCCACGGCGGGCAGGTGCGGATCAGCGCGCGGGCGGAGAGCAGCCCCTTGTCGAACACGTTCACGTAGCCGAAGCCATAGCTCTCCTCCGAGACCTGCAGCATCGCCGCCAGGATCTCCTCCGCGCCGGGCAGGGTGAGGCGCGTGTTCTCGGGCGCGGCGCCCGCGCGCTGCAGCGCGTCCTTCAGGTGCAGGGCGTAGAACAGGTCGCGGTCCTCCCGCTCGTCGAGCGCGTAGACGCTCAGCCGCCGGCCCGCGGCGCGCAGCCGGCGCAGCGTCCTGTCATCCGAGGCGACGGCGCCCTGCCCCGTCAGCACCGACATGCCGAGGTTGTTCAGCTCGGTCACCGCGCCGGGCGCGGCGCTCTCCGCCACGAAGACGACACTGCCCCCGCGCTCGGCAAGGCAGGCCTTCCCGAGGGCGATGCTGTCGCCGTTCACACCGTAGATGAGCGTCAGATCCCCGCGGCGGGACAGCAGCATGCGAAGCTGCCGCAGCGCCTCCGCGCCGATGGTGATCATCGCGGCGCTCGCCATGGAATAGAAGGCCAGCAGGTGCAGCAGCCAGAAAACGGTCAGCGCGGCCTGGCCCCGCACGAGGCTGGTGTCCGCGATGGCGGACAGCTCGTTGACGCCGACGAACATGCGGATCACGGCCAGGGGCGTGCGCAGCACGCTCAGCGCCACGCTGCCCGTGCTCTCGGCAAAGCCCACGCCGTACACCAGCAGGCCCCCGATGAGCGAGACGACCATGCACCAGGTCGTCAGCCGGGCGGAGACCGCGGGCTTGAGCGCGAGGTTCAGCACCAGGGCCAGCAGCAGGGCCGTGGACAGGATCACAACCGAAATCGTGAGCATCGTTCTCTCCTCGTCTTTCCGTCAGCGTTTACAGGCCCTTGATGAGGGCGAGGTCCCCGTAGAGGATGGAGTCGTCCCCCAGCTCGGCGATCTTCAGCTCCACCGTGGAGCGGATCTGCGGCATGCAGTAGCGGTCCACCTCGGCGAGGATCTTCTCCAGGAACAGCTCGCCCATCGCCTCGATCACGCCCCCGCCGTAGAGCACGAGGTCGGGGCTGAGGGTGTTGATCATGTTCCCGGTGGCCACGGCCAGATAGTGGCAGGCGCGGTCCACCGCCTCGGTGGCGACGGCGTCCCCCGCGGCGAGGGCCTTCTTCAGCTTCTTGCTGCGGAAGACCCCGTCCTGCACGGCGTCCGCCAGCAGGCTCTCCCGCCCGCGGGACACCTGCTGCCGCACGTAGGCGCTCATGCCCTGCTTGCTGGAGAAGGCCTCCAGGCAGCCGCGCTGCCCGCAGTTGCACAGCGGGCCCTCCGGGTCGAGGATCATGTGGCCGTACTCGGCGGCCTTGAACTGGTTGCCGGTGTAGAGCTCGCCGTTGAGGATCAGGCCGCCGCCCATCCCGGTGCCGACGAAAAAGCCCACCACGTTGCGGTAGCCGCGCGCCGCGCCGAACTTGTACTCGCCCAGAACGCCGAGGTTCACGTCGTTGCCGACGAAGAAGGGCACGCCGAAGCGCTGCTCCATCTTCGCGCGGATGTCGTAGTTGCGCCAGGGCAGGTTCGGCGTAAAGAGGACCACGCCCGCGTTCTGGTCGATCACGCCCGGCGCGCAGGAGGCGATGGCGTGCAGCTCGTCCCGGTCGATGCCGGACTCGCGGATCATCTCCTCCACCACGCTGATGATGACCTGCTCCACGTCGGCGGAGCCCTCGCCGCCGCCCTTGGAGCGCTTTTTCAGCCGGTAGATGATCTCGTCCTTCTCGTTGAAGATGGCGCCGAGGACCTTGGTCCCGCCCACGTCGAGGCAGATGTTGTATTTCTTAGCCATGCTTGTTCTCCCCTATCATCCGGGCCGCTCTCAGCGGAACAGGCCCTTGAGTTTTTGCCAGAACGAACCGCCCGCGGCCTCCTTCGCGGCGGCGCCGCGCTGCGCGGGGGCGCCGTCGTCCGGTGAGACGCGCAGCGCGCTGAAATAGCGGTACAGCGCCTCCTGCGAGGACGTGCCCTCGCCGCCCTCCTCGCGCACGTAGCTGCCGTCGGAGAGCATGCGGCGGGACTTTTCCCTGTCGCGCCGCAGCGCGGCGAGCACCTCGTTGATCTGCGCGCGCGTGTCAGGCGTAACGACCTCCATGAAGGCCTCCACCCGGCGCTCGAGGTTGCGGTTGAGCAGGTCGCCCGAGCCGATGAAGAGCCGCTCGTCCTCGCCCTCGCCGAATTTATAGATGCGCGAATGCTCCAGCCAGCGGCCCACCACGCTCTTGACGACGACGTTGTCCGTCTTGCCTGGGATGCCCGGCCGGAGGCAGCAGATGCCGCGGATGAAAAGCTCCACCTGCACCCCCGCCTGGGAGCACTCGATCAGCTTCTCCATGACGTCGAGGTTGTTCATCGCGTTGACCTTGATGGTCACGCGCCCCGCGCTGCCCTTGGCGATCTCCCGGTCGAGCAGCTCCAGCACGCGGCTCTTGAAGCCGAGCGGCGCGATCCAGAGCGTGTGCGCCTCGGGCGGGACCTCCCCGTGCAGCAGCGCCGCGAACACGGCCTCGGCGTCCTCGCCGGCGCTGTCGTCGGCGGTGATGAGCGAGAGGTCGGTATACTGCTCGCCGGTCACCTCGTTATAGTTGCCCGTGCCGACCTGCGTGATGCGCGAGAGGTTGCCGCCGTGCTGGCGCGTGATGACGCACAGCTTGCTGTGCACCTTGTGGTCCGGCAGACCGTAGGCCACGCGGCAGCCCGCGTCCTCCAGCATCTCGGAATAGTCGATGTTGTTCTGCTCGTCGAAGCGGGCGCGCAGCTCCAGCAGGCACAGCACGTCCTTCCCCCGGTCGGCCGCGTAGGCCAGCGCCGCGGCGATCTTGCTGCTGCCGGACATGCGGTAGAGCGTGATCTTGATCGACAGGACCTCCGGGTCGTCCGCCGCCTCGTAGATGAGATCCACGAAGGGCATCATGCTCTGGAAGGGGAAGCTCATGAGCAGGTCGTGCTTCTCGATATAGCGGAAATACTCGCCCTTCTTCAGCCCGATCTCGCGGGCGGGCCTGCGCTCCTCGTAGCGGAAGCCCTCGTGCCCGCCGATGCAGGAGCGGAAGGACAGGTCGAAGGGCACGGCCTGCGTGAAGACGCTCCGCTCCGGTACGCGCAGCTTTTTGATGAGCATCCCGCGCGCGGGCTCGGAGAGCTTGCCCCAGATCCGCACCCGCACGGGCATCTCGCGCTTGCGCTTGGAGAGCATGGAGCTCACCTTCTGGCGCAGGTCGCGGTCGCCGCTGTCCTCCACGCCGCTGAGGAACACGTCCGCGTTGCGCGTGACCTCCACGATCACCGACTGGGCGATGCTCTCCTTCTTCAGCAGCAGCGGCAGGAAGTGCCGCACGAGCTGCGCCGTCAGCACGATCTTCTGGCAGCCGTCGATCTCAAAGCTCAGATACGGCGGCACGCGGTGCAGCGGGATGATGGCCAGCTTCTGCTCGCCGTTTCGCCCGAGGAAGGCGATCACGTTCGACTCCCCGTTCCACAGGAAGGGCAGGGGCTGGTCCATGTCGATGATCTTCGGGAAGAGCAGATCCTTCACGTCGCCGAAGAGCTTCTTGCTCATCAGCTCGTCGACCTTGCTGATCTTCTTGAAGTCCAGCACGTCCACGCCGTTGGCCTTCAGCTCCTCGCGGACGGCCTTCCAGATGCTCTCCATGAGGGTCTGCTGCTCGCGCGTGATGCGCAGCACCTCCTGGATCTGCGCGTCCGGCAGCATGCCGGAGAGCGGGTCGCTCTTGTCCGGCGTGAGCAGGGCGCGGTGCGTCAGGATGCCGATGCGCACGCGGTAGAATTCCGTCAGGTTCGACTGATAGATCATCAGGAACTTCAGCCGCTCCAGCAGCGGCACGCTCGGATCGGCCGCCTCGAGCAGCACCCGCTGGTTGAAGGCCAGCCAGCTCAGCTCCCGGTTGATGTAAGTGCTGTCCGCGCTCGCGCGCGGCGGCGCGGCGGCGCGCTTTTCGGCCGCGCCGCGCTTTTCCGCTTCGCTTTTCTTTTCTTTCGACGCCATAGTCTTTCCTTATCCCAGGTGATCCTCGCACGCCTTTTCCAGCGCGTCGATCACGATCCTCAGCGTTTTGATGCGGGCGTATTTTTTGTCGTTGGACTCGATGATGAACCAGGGGGCGTTCTCGGTGCTGGTCTTCTGCAGCATCTCGTCGATCGCCTCCTCGTACTGGGGCCACTTCTCGCGGTTGCGCCAGTCCTCCTCGGTGAGCTTCCACTGCTTCTCGGGCGTGTTCTGCCGGTCGTTGAAGCGCGCGAGCTGCGTGTCCTGGTCGATCTGGATCCAGAACTTGAGCACCACGGCGCCCCACTCGGTGAGCTGCCGCTCGAACTCGTTGATCTCGTTATAGGCGCGCTGCCAGTCGTCCTCGCTGCAGAAGCCCTCCAGCCGCTCCACCATCACCCGGCCGTACCAGGTGCGGTCGAAGATACAGACGTGGCCGCTGCGCGGCAGGCGCGTCCAGAAGCGCCAGAGGTACTGGCGGTTGAGCTCGTGCGCCTCGGGCGAGGCGATGGGGATCACGTCGAAGCCGCGCGGGTCGAGGGGCTTGGCGATGCGGCGGATGTTGCCGCCCTTGCCGGCCGCGTCCCAGCCCTCGTAGCAGAGGATGACCGGGATCTTCCTGCGGTAGATGACGTTGTGCAGCTCGCCCAGCCGCTTCTGCAGCTTTTTGAGCTCCTTCTGATATTCCTCGTCCGTCAGCGCGGGCGAGAGGTCGACGGCGGCGAGCTTCGGCATCGGCAGCAGAGGGAAGCGCTCCTTGAAGGGCTTGCCGACGTAGCGCCCCGCTTCGAGGGCCTGCTCGATTTGCCCCACCAGGAGGCGCAGCGCGTCGCGCGCGGCCTTTTTCCTGTCGCTCCCGTCGAGCACGTGCCAGGGCACGGTCTTGCCGGTCTTGTCCATAAAGGCCTCGTAGGTCTCGCGGAAGGCCTTGTATTCGCGCTGCTGCCAGAGGTCCTCCCCCGTCACGCGCCACGCGGTCTCGTAATCGGAGAGCAGCGCGTCCATCCGCCGGCGCTGCTCGCCCTGGCTGATATCCAGAAACAGCTTGAGCACGACGTAGCCCCCGTCGCGCAGCTGCCGCTCGAACTCGTTGACCGAGCGGATGCGCGCCTTGTACTGCTCCTTCGTGATATCCCGGTGCAGCACCTTGCGCACGCAGTCCTCCATCCAGCCGGAGTCGTAGAACATGATCTTCCCGTTCTCGGGGATCGCCCCGGCGTAGGGATAGAGGAAGGGATAGCGCGCCTCGGCCTCCGGCGTGACGACGGTGGTGGTCACGTTATAAAAGCGGGGGTCGATCTCGCTGATGAGCTCGTTGATGAGGCCGCCCTTGCCGGCGGCGGCCCAGCCCTCGACGAGCACGATGACCGGCAGCCCCTTGGCGCGGATCGCCTGCTGGAAGCCCGTGAGCTTCTCCCGCAGCGCCTTGCTCTCCGCCTTGACGGCGGCGCTCTCCTCTTTCCGGGAAACCTTGTCTTCCTTTTTCATGGCAGCCTCCGTTTCTTTTTCCGGGTCTTTCACGCCGCCGCCGCCCGAAAAGGCGCGGAAAGCGGCCGTTTTTCTTTCTTTTTATTCTACGATACCCGCTCCGGGAAGTCAACAGCGGAATTGCCCTCGCGCGGTGCGCCGCCGCGGGGTGCGAAATTTTGCATCACGCCTTGCGGCGCTTTGCAGGGTATGATAGAATGGTTAGGCAAATCGTGTTTCCGCTTGCCGAAAATGGTTAGATAAACGCGTTTGCGATCGAAAACGGCAGAGTCCGAACGACGGAGGCAAGGTCATGACGCTGAGAGATCTCAAGCCCGGACAGAGCGCGCGCGTCACCGCGGTAGGCGGTGAGGGCGCTCTGCGCCAGCATTTTCTCGACATGGGCGTGATCCCGGGCGCGGAGGTCACGATGGTCAAGGCCGCCCCGCTGGGAGACCCGGTCGAGCTGCGCCTGCACGGCTATGAGCTGACGCTGCGCCTGGCCGACGCGGAGAAGATCGCCGCGGAGCCTCTGCGCGGCGCGGCCGCG